>JBCCYD010000191.1:0-10949 GCA_039190385.1 Cyanobacteria bacterium P01_F01_bin.143
AAACTATTTATACGTCTATTTTAATTATTCAATTTGTACATTAAATAATAGGGTGAAACCTATGAAAAAAAACTACCACTATAAAGATTTAGAGTTCAATATCATTGGCTAATTTTATTGACTGATAGCTTAGAGCTTAAAGCCTACAGCTGATTAAAATGAACGAGTACGCCATTTATTCAGACGAGACTCCGCGATCGCAGCTAAACTTCTGCGTTCTAAAATTTTTCCTTTCAGCTCCTCAATCTCGTCTTGAAGATCATTAGAACGATTTCTCCATTGTTGAAGACTTTCAGGAATCATGTAAACCCCAGGAATTCTAGCAACTATAGAAATATCATTAGAAACATCAGGTTTCCAAGAACTAGAATAAGCAAATCCAGACATTGCTTCCATCTCTTTGAGCTGTGAAGTCAGACTTTCAATTTCTTTTGATTGTTGTTCACATTTTTGTTTCAACTGAGCGATCGCTGCACTATCATCGGTGGAAACAGCTTTAGGCTTAAGAGCTTGTCTGATTAAATCATTGACATCAGTAACCGGTAAACTACCACCAGCATTCTTATAAATCAAAGCTGTCGCTAAACGAGGACTATTAGCACTCAGACCTGCTTTATCGCTAGTAGACATACTAGGCAACATCTTGAACATATTGGTATAACCCAAAAGATTCTTACCAGTTTGAGATTTATAACCTCTGTAGTAAGGAACGATATATTCCCCAAAAGTATTTTGATATTCATCACTATCAATGTAGGAATCAATATCGGCTTCATAACCTTGGGCATCCAAAATATTGCTATGCTCAATAGTCTCTTGATAACTATCAGGCGCACGACCTAGAAGATGCTTAAAGTTCAGCTCATGGGAACGATAGCGAGGACAATTATCAATGAAACGAGACTTATAAAGGTCCGATTTTGCTAACATTCTCACAAACTCACGAACACTTAGATTCCCACTTTTCAGTTGAGATTCCGCGACCAAGAAACGTTCACTTTCCATCACATAAGCATTGCCTAAGACCTGTTTATACAGAGCTTTAATGACAATTTCTGCATCTTGATCCGAGCTACTAGGAATCAACTCGACAGGACTAGCATTGGCGAGCACATTATATTGGGTTTGCCAGGAAATCGCTTTCGGTCCCACAGGTTTGGCCATAGGTTCATAAAGAGGAACATAGGCTGGTAAGTCTTCTGGTCTAGTAGCTTTAGGCTTAACTTCCGGCTCAACTTCTGGCACAAAGCAAGAAAGAGGAGTAATTTCGCTAGGATTATTTGCTAGCAGAGCAGTTTGTAATTTAGAACCATTATTTGTTCTATCACTACTACTAGTTCCCCTCAAAAGTTCATAGGAATGGGTATATCCTGCCAGATCTCCACCTTGAGTCGTAAATCCTCGGAAGTAAGGAACAATATTGGAGCCAAAAGTATTTTGGTATTCTTCACCATAGATATAGGAATCAATCTCCGCATCAAATCCGCCGTTGGCCAAGATTTGAATATGCTCTGAGATCTCTTGCCCATTAGCAGGTGAGCGACCAAGCAAATGCTTGAAGTTCAACTCAATTGCCCTGATATTGGAGCAATTATTAAAGAACAGCTCGCGATATAACTCAGATTTAGCTAATTTGCCGACAAAAGTGGCAACATCGATACTGCCATTACAAAGTTGCGATTCAATCTCAATTAATCGCTGACTTTCCATCAAGTGAATATTACCAAAGACCTGCTTGTAAGCTGCTTTAATCACGAGATCTAGGTTTTCACCGAAGCCAGAATTAATTAATTCTACTGGTTGCTGATCCGCGATCGCGTTGAGATGATTCGCACTAACCGACTCTGGCGCAGATGCTGGAGCAGTCACAAATGGGACTAAATTACTACTATCTCCATGACCATTACTCGAAACACTTGCTGCGGTCACTTTGCTCACAGGAGAAACCGATGGTGCACCAGAAGGTACAGCCGATAGAGGATGAATCTGACTGGGATTACCCTGAAGCAAGGATGTTTGCAATCTAGCACCCGAGACGACAGCCGTCGAGCGATCGCTCGTACTTGCTCCCCTGAACAATTCATAGGAATGGGTATAGGCTGCTAAATTACTTCCTGTTTGGGTCGCAAATCCCCGAACATAGGGCACAATATCTGAGCCAAAACTATTCTGATATTCTTCACTGTAGATATAAGAATCGATTTCGGCCTCATAGCCCCCAGTGGCTAAAATTTCAATATGCTCAGAAATCTCTTGAGCGCTTTCAGGTGCGCGACCTAGTAAATGCTTAAAGTTCAACTCAATTGCCCTGAGATTAGAACAATTGTTAAAGAACAGTTCACGATGCAATTCGGATTTAGCTAATTTACCGACAAATTCGGCAACATCAATTTCTCGATTGCGCAATTGTGATTCAGCTTCAACTAATCGCTGACTTTCCATCAAGTGAACATTGCCAAAGACTTGCTTATAAGCCGCTTCAATAACAATATCAGTAGCTGCTCCCGAACTACCATTCATCATCACGGGCTCTTGGCCATTGGAAGCATTTACATAATTGGCGCTGATAGCTTGAGGTAAAAACTCTACAGGATTTTCTTTGCGTAAAGTTTCATATTTTTGGTAAATTTTCGCTACTTTGCTAGTAGGTTGAGCTTCACGCTTGATATAAGTAGTAATCGGATCGACTACTTTAGGTTCGGGCAATCCCAAAGCCTTAGTAATAATATCAAGAGTATCTTTGCGCGGCTCTACTTGCTTAGGTTTCACCGACTTAAGGATCTCAGGGAATGCCGGCTTCACTTCTGGCTTAACATAAGGTAAACCAAGAGCCTTGGCAATTATTATCTCTTCCGAGATGAGAACTGGTCTGGGGACGGCTAAAGGATTAAATGCGATCGCAGAATCAGGCACCGTAGAAATAGTACTAATTGGGCTAACATTATTCCTAATCAAATTAGATTGTAGTCGGGGATTTGCTCCACCAAGGCTTGCTTTATCGCTAGTAGAAGCCCCTCGCAACAATTTATAGGAATTGGTATATCCGAGCAGATTATTGCCAACTTGGCTGGTGTAACCACGATAGAAGGGAACAATATTTTCGCCATAGGCATTTTGATATTCATCACTATCAAGATAGGAGTTGATTTCTGCGGTAAAACCACCTTCTGCAATTAACTGAATATGCTCAGAGATTTCTTGGTAGCTCTGGGGGGCACGACCCAGCAAATGTTTGAAGTTCAGCTCAATGGCTCGAAGATTGGTAAATTTATCGAAGAAAGAACGACGGTAATGCTCGGAAGTTGCTAATTGACGAACAAACTCTCTAACAGAGATATTGCCTTCACGTAATTTAGATTCGGCAATAGGCAATCTTTCACTTTCCATTAGATAGGCATTACCAAACACTTGTCTGTAGGTATTGGCAATAATAGCATCTAGATCTTCAACTGAACTTGCACCAGGAATTACTTCAAAGGGTTTGATCTCACTAAAAGCATTGGTAAATTTACTAGCGATTTCTGGCGCTACAGTTTCTTCTACAACTTCTGGTTCTACTTTTTTGGCAGCTTCTTGTTCTGCAATATAACTTGCCAAATCAAAAGTAGTAGTTTTAGCGTCTGCTACTTCATCCGTCGCAGCTTGGTCTCTCTCAACAGGAGTCGCCAAAAATTCTGGTGATTTATATCCAGGAATCCCTAGATTCATGTCGGGGAATTCTAGCCTGTCGGGGAAGTAATATTCTTGAGACTGAAATTCTATTGCTCCTACAGGCGAGATCCGTTCTACCGAGTCGGGAACCGAGGAAATATCACTAATATTACTCGCCTTGTTCTCCAAAAGGGATTGCTGCAAAATTGGAGCAGTTCCCTCCAGAGTTGATTTATCGCTACTACAAGCTCCTCTTAAAATGCTGAAAGAATTAGTATAGGCTGCTAAAGTACTTGCTGTTTGGGAGTCATATCCACGATAGTAGGGAACAATTTTCGTGCCGAAATTCTCTAAATATTCATCACTATCAAGATAGGAATCAATCTCAGCTTCAAATCCCTCTTCGGCAATGATTTTAATATGTTCGGAAATCTCAGCGCCATTGGCCGGAGCACGACCAAGTAAATGTTTGAAGTTAAGCTCGATCGCTCTGAGGTTAGTGCAACGATCAAAAAAGATGGTGCGATAATGCTCCGATTTTGCTATTTGACGGACAAATTCCATTACCGAAATTCTGCCACTTCGCAGTTGGGATTCCGCCTCAACCACCCGCTCACTTTCCATGATGTAAGCATTACCAAAGACTTGCTTATAGGCAGCTTCGACAACTAAATCTAAATCTTCGACTGAGTTATTCTGGGTAAATTCTACAATAGGGCGATCGCGAAACGCATTGGTATATTTACTAGCAACTTCTGGCCCCGTTTTCGCCTCAGGGATGGGTTTTGAATTGGCTGCTTGCTCTTCTAAATAAGTTGCCAGGTCAAAACCACTAACGTTAAATGCTCTACTTTCAGTAGCATCCCGTCCTGCTTCACTCACCCGAGTTTCTAATGCATTATCAGCAACAAATTCCTCCTTCAGCAAATCATCGAATTGATTTCTCCAAGCCGCAAAAATAGCTGCTTCTTGCTTCTTTGACTCTTCAGGAGTAGGAACTGTTGGTTCAGGAGCTGGTTTTGGTGTTTTAGTTATGGCTGCTGCATAGGATTCAGTTATGGCTGCTGTATAGGATTTAGTCAGCTCTGCTGTATTTGACTCAAATGGTGAGACACTAGGCGCTGTTTTCGGCACTGTGGAAAGCCAATTAACCTCGCTAGCAGTATTTCCAAATAACGATTTTTGTAATGTAGGACTAGAATCTATGGAGTTCGATTTATCACTACTACAAGCACCTTGTAATAATTTGAATAAATGAGTAAACCCAACTAAGCCATTGTCTGCCTGGGTAGCAAAGATACGGTGATAGGGGACGATGATGGTCCCAAAATTTTGCAAATATTCATTGCTCTCAAAATAGGAATCAATCTCGGCCTCAAACCCACCATTCGCAATAATTTTGATATGTTGGGAAATCTCAGCGGCATTTTCGGGGGCACGACCGAGTAAATGTTTAAAATTTAATTCAATAAAGCGAACATTGGGACATCGATCAAAGAATAATGTACGATAGCGATCGGATTTTGCTAACTGACGGATAAATTCCATCACCGAAATTCCACCACTACAAAATTGTGATTCGGCCTCAACCGCTCTTTCGCTCTCCATTAAATGAGCATTGCCAAAAACCTGTTTGTAGGCAGCTCGAATAATAAACTGATAATCCTCAGCCGAAGCTCCCCTCGTTAACTCAACAGGTTGGTTATCGCCAAAAGCCCTAATATATAAATCTCTAATATCAGGAGCTGGTAGAGCAAACAGCTCTTTGATAATTTGTTCAGGAGTTCTGATCTGTCCCTCTGCGGGAATTACCGCGGCGATCGCGCCTTTAGCCTGGAGATAGGCGGCTAAATCAAAACTTCCCCCCTTAGATTCTGGTTCCGCAGCTTTGCTAATTGACGCACTAGCTTGCTTACTCATGTTCTAACCCCCTAATTGGCAGCATAATCTTTTATTAATGAAAGTAATTGTGAATGTTTAACAAATTCTCACGATATGAAATCATGACATTCTAGGCTCAAGACAGTACATAAAGCTGTTTGTCTGAGTCAAGAAAAAATGTCCTAACCTTCATATTTGCAGTAAAAGCAGACTTTAATAAAATTTGTAATGACTTAAAAACATTTTTTAATAAAACAAGTGGGATTTTGTGGTGATAGCGATCGCAAAATTCCACATTAAACATTAAACATTGACCATTGAACATTAAACATTGAACATTTGCACATTAACCATTGACCACTAGCAATTAGCAATTAGCAATTAGCAATTAGCAATTAGCAATTAGCCGTTAACAAATAGCTTTCTCAATAATTTCTTCCGTAACCTGATCCGTAATCATCACTTCCCCAATTCTCGTGGGCAAGACAAATCTCACCTTGCCTGCTTTAACCTTTTTATCACTTTGTAAGGTTGTCAAAATATCATTTAACTCCAACTTAGGGGGAATCTCTGTTGGCAACGCGGTCTTGCTAATCAAGGCATCTTGACGTTGGGTCTCTTCAGCTGTCCATAATCCCATCTGTACCGCAATTCTCCCCGCCGCAACCATGCCAATGGCCACTGCTTCTCCATGCACAAATTGCTCATACTTAGTTAAACTTTCTACTGCATGACCAATAGTATGACCGTAATTCAAAATCGCTCGAATTCCTGATTCTTTTTCGTCTTGACTCACCACATCGGCTTTTGCTTGACAGGAACGGATTAAAATAGTCTCTAACAACCTTGGATCAATTCTCTCAAAACTATCGATATTTGATGCTTGCTCCAATTTAGTAAATAAATCTTCGTCCCAGATAACACCATATTTAATCACCTCTGCCATGCCAGCACAAAATTCTCTTTCAGGAAGCGTCTTTAAAACTGTGGGATCGATTAGCACTAGCTTCGGCTGATAAAAAGCTCCAATTAGATTTTTTCCTTGGGGATGATTAACTCCTGTTTTACCGCCGACAGAAGCATCGACCATCGCGAGTAATGATGTGGGCACCTGGACAAAATTCACTCCTCGTAACCAAGTAGCAGCTGCAAAACCCGTCATGTCACCAATAACCCCACCGCCCAGGGCAACTAAAGTTGAAGAACGTTCAATTCGATTAGCTAAAGCTGTGTTGTATACTTCCTCGATGGACTGGAGATGTTTGTAGGTTTCTCCAGCGGGGATAAGATGGGTGCAAACTTCAAATCCTGCCGTTTCCAAAGATTTGAGACAAATGTCGCCATAATAATCAAAAATCTCGGGATTAGAAATTAGTAGAACTTTTTTACCAAGATTTAGCTGTTGCATTTGCTGACCTAGTTGCGATAGGTTACCAGGCGCGATCGCAATTTCATAGGAATTTTGGGGTAAATTGACAGTCAAAATAGACATACAGACTAAATTTGGTAGTAAGTTAGGTACGGTCTTTCATTCTATAGTCTAAGACGTGTCATCAATTAAAGAGATAGATCATTTTTAATTTTCATTAGCAATAGATAAAGATCTCAATCGTGATTAAAATCTAAAAATTTCTTTTTGATTGTCATCTCCTAATATATACTGTTGTGTTACGGTATTTGGTGACCAAGATCAAGATAATTGCATTATTTAACTGAAGTTAATGGTCTGGTAGGTCTAACTACCTAAGCTTATTTCATTCGTTAAATGCTAAGAGTTTAAGTCAATATTGGAGATTCATAAGATGGCTAGAAAAAATCGTAAAGCTCCTGCTAAGAAAAGCACTATTCTTAATAAGAAACAAGTGGGTGTCTCTTTAACTAGCAATGCCGTAATTAATATTGAAAAAATGGCTCAAGAGACAGGATTATCTAGATCTAAACTAATTGAAAGTTTAGTGACAGGCGCGATCTCGATTTCTAGCCAAAATGCCGAAAAAACTATTACTATTAAAACCGATGCTGAAGCTAACAATCAGATAAATATTGTTGAAGGTGTTGCCGAATCTCCAGATGCCATTGCTCAGGCTGATAATTCCGAGGAAACAGGATCATCCCAAGCTAATGAAGAATCTGATTCTATTATTCAAGAATTGGAAAATAAACTGGTAGAACAGATTGCTAGCTATCAAGATTTATATGAAAGTTCGGAAGCTAAATCAGCTAAGATTAAAAGTCTAGAAGCTGAGCTTGCCAAACAAGAAGAAGAGATTACCCAGGAAACGTCACAAGATGATTCTTTGTCTACCAAGATTGCCGAAAAAGATACAGTTATTAATCAGCTTCAAGAGCAGTTAGAAGAATATAAAAAAAGTGAAGGTGATAATAGTAGTCTTGGAGAGCAAATAGCAGAAAAAGATTCGTCAATTGTCGAGCTACAAAAACAAGTAGGAGACCAAGAAAATCAAATTAAAGAATTGGCGAGTAACTACGATAATCTACAACAACAGTTACAAGATAAAGATGGTCAAGTTAATGAGCTTAATCAACAACTTGCTCAAGAAACTGACGCAAAAAATACTATTCAAGAACAACTGACAGGTAAAGAAAGCGAAGTTGGTGATCTCCAAAAACAATTAGGAGATAAGGATAATCAAGTTCAAGAATTAACTAATAATTGTAATAACCTTCAACAACAGTTACAAGATAAGGATGGTCAAGTTAATGAGCTTAATCAACAACTTGCTCAAGAAACTGACGCAAAAAATACTATTCAAGAACAACTGACAGGTAAAGAAGGAGAAATTGGGAACCTTCAACAACAAGTAGGAGATAAAGATAGTCAAATTCAAGAATTAACTAGCAATCGTGATAATCTACAACAACAGTTGCAAGATAAAGATGGTCAAGTTAATAAACTTAACCAGCAATTATCTCAAGAAACTGACGAGAAGAATTCTCTTCAAGAGCAATTAGCCGGTAAAGAAAGCGAAGTTGGTGATCTCCAAAAACAATTAGAAGATAAGGATAATCAAGTTCAAGAATTAACTAATAATTGTAATAACCTTCAACAGCAATTAGGAGACAAAGACAATCACATTCAAGGCTTAACTAGCAATCGTGATAATCTACAACAACAGTTGCAAGATAAAGATGGTCAAGTTAATAATCTCAATCAACAACTTTCTCAGGAAACTGATGCGAAAAATACTCTTCAAGAACAATTAACAGGCAAAGAAAGCGAAGTTGGAAACCTTCAACAACAATTAGGAGATAAAGATAACCAAGTTCAAGAATTAACTAGCAATCGCGATAATCTACAACAGCAGTTGCAAGATAGAGATGGTCAAGTTAATGAGCTTAATCAGCAACTATCTCAAGAAACGGGCGCGAAGAATGCTCTTCAAGAACAACTAGATATTAAACAAGGTGAAATTCAAAAATTAGAAGAAATCACGAAAAATCTGAACCAGGAAATAAGCGATCGCAGACAAGAAGTTGCCAACTTACAACAACAGCTAGGAGAGCAAGCAACTCGGGTAGAAAACTTGTCACAAGAGGTTGGCGATCGCGACCAACAAATCCAAACCATTCAACAGCAATTAACCCAAGAACAAAATACCCTACAACAAGTTTCTACCGACAAGCAAAATATAGAACAGGAACTTGCCCAAATCCAACAACGACTATCGCAACAAGAAAATCACGGCAAAACTTTAGAACAACAACTCGGCGATCGCGCGCAACAAATCAAGACTCTTGAACAGCAATTAGTCCAGGAGCAAAGCACTTTAAAGCAAGCGGTCACTGAGAAGCAAAATCTAGAGCAAAATATTGCGCAACTTCAAAAACAAGTAGCTCAAAAAGAGACTCAAGGTCAAACCCTAGAACAACAAGTTCGCGATCGCGACCAACAACTCAAGACTATTCAACAGCAATTAAGCCTAGAGCAAACTCAAGCAAAACAGATCTCAACTGAGAAACAGAATTTAGAAGAGAAAGTTACTCAGCTTCAATCAGAAATAGCTCAACAAGAATCTAGTTATAAATCCCTACAAGAAACATCATCAGAACAAGAAAACTCTATCGAAACTTTACAAACTCAGCTCAAAGAACAATTATCTGTAGTTGAGCAAACCAACAGTAGCAACAAAAATAAAACTACCATCATTATGGTACTAGCTATTATCTCTGTGATTTTATCTGCGATACTTGCGCAAAGTTACCTTGCTGGTGTTTCTACTAGTATTTCTTAATTCAACTTTGAAGTTAGTATTATTTTCCTTTTTTTAATTAGGTAAATGGGAGGGCGACATCTAAACACCGCCCTCATATCTAATGAAACGCCCCAAGAATAGAGCCAATATTCCCTATTAACTTATAAAAGTTAGCAACTTAAAACATAGTAAACATATACCAAGTAGCAAGCCCAAATAATAAGTAAGCGAAAGTAACTAGAACGTAAGCACCAGTTTTAGTGACCATAATTTCCTGTGTAAATGGTGTTATCAGCTAATGATGCTAACACCATAAAAAAATCTTGGAAGTATACTAGCGAACATAAAATCATTTTTTTATTTTTATGCCCAAAAAATACTCAATAGATAGAGATTTATTTATACCTAAAGTTTGATTTTTACATTGCTATCTATAGATTAATTAAGATTAGTTACTTTATGAGGAAACATTAATTCCCAATCCCAATCAGAAACAATTTTTTCTAGGATATTTCCTTCAGTTAAATCATTGACATAGGGCAATATACCTAATATGGGAATTTGGGTTAAAGATTCTATTAAATCTACTGGGGCTAAGTTACTAATCTCAGTTGGTTGCTCATAATTTTCACAGCAACTTAAAACGATACCTCGAAGATCTATTTTCAGACTTCTAGCCAAAGCCACATTAGCCACAGCTTGCGCGATCGCCCCTAGTTTAATTGGTACAACTAAAATCGTAGGTAAACGCCATTCCGCAGCCAGGTCAGCCACTGTGAGTTCATAAGTTACAGGAGAACCCAAACCACCCAAAGCTTCAATCAAAACCAAATCCTGTTGTTGTTGCATGTGAGATAGAGCCTGCCAAACTATACTCAAATCAATGGTTTTTCCTTCCTGGGTTGCCGCGATCGGCGGAGCCAATGGAGCCTGAAAATGTAAAGGAGTAGCGATTTTAATCTCTGGAGTTTCAGTTGGTTCAAGATTACCAAATAGCTGAGCATATAATTCGCGATCGCCTATCCCAGTTTGAATTAATTTTAATAAACCTAAACTGCTATTGGGTAGGTATTTTTGCATATAATAAACCAAAGCTACTGTAACAAATGTTTTCCCAACATTAGTGTCTGTGCCCGTAATTAGCAGAGAATTATTCATCTAAAATTTCTTACCTGTTGCAATTGCTGAAAATTATTATTATTA
>JBCCYD010000192.1:0-10935 GCA_039190385.1 Cyanobacteria bacterium P01_F01_bin.143
ACAGGGTCTGTGCTTTTTAAATACTTGTTCTTTAACTCTTGAGTACTATAGTGATTGGCTAAATTAGCTTTTCTTGGCATTGCTTTTATCGATTAACATTTCTCCTAATTATAAGTTGTTTTTCGTTATCGGATTTAGTATGAATCCAGTTTGCAGAATAGGTAATGCGATCGCACTATAATATTTATAGCAACAAAAAATAGATAGTCTAAATATTTCTAAATATCATGACTGAATTACTTCCAAAAGCTCTCAAAAAACTTGAAAAGCTACCAATTGAGAGACAAAAAACAATTGCTCACATCATACTAAAACAAAACTAATTAATCAGATTGGGTCTTTCTTCTGCAATCACAATTAAATAATCATCTTCTTCTAAACGATATTCAGTAGAAGGATTAGAAATAACTTCCCCTTCAGCTCCCTTTTGAATAGCAACGACAATACATTGATAGGCCTTTTTCATATAAATGAAAATTTCGATAAAAGGACTGCCAACTCTTTCTTTGATTGGAGGAATCTTGTACATTTGATTGCCCTCATCATCTGCACTAATCAGATCGGAAACTACATTAGAAATTCCATGATTGAGGGCTGCTTGAGATATCAACATGCCACTTAATTCACTACTGACAATAATCTCATCAGCATTAGCTCTTTTGCAAGGAAGCACGTAAGATTCGTGAAGCAATTCGACTATTGTATAGGCATCACGATTAATACTTTCAACAGTTAAAGTCGTAATAATAACCTGAGTATCGCGCTGATTATCAGGTAATTTATCATCACCCAAAATAATTACTGTCTTAGCTTTAGGCAAATTAGCTTTGTTTAGAGTTTCATCAGAAACTGCACCCTGAACAAAATAAAGATTGCGATCTTCAGTGGGTTTTCTCTCCAAATCGGCAATCAGAACTATTGGTATATTGTAAGTTTTCGGATCGAGACGTAACTCTTTGACAATTGTTTTAGCAAGATAATTCCATTCACATATAATAATGTGCTCTTCAAACTTGTACGAACTCATTCCCAATCCTTCCATGATTTTTTGATCCACTAAAATACTAGCTGGAATTGCGCTTAAAGCCGCTAAGATTCCAATTCCCACAATCATATGCAAAGTTGCGATAACTCTACCCAAAAACGTTTGTGGTGAGATATCTCCGTAACCTACTGTCGTTGAAGTTACAATACTCCACCACAGAGCATCAGCAAAGTTTAGGGGATTATTCGGATTATCTTTTTCTGCAAAATAAATCAACAGCGCACTTACAAAAACGATGACAAAGAACAACAGAACAATTCGATCTATTTTTTCCCGCTTAATAAAAAGCCATAAAAGTTCTAGCTTGTCTTTGATAAACTCAACCAAATTCTTTTTTTTCAGTTTCAGTTTCATTCCTGGTTAATATAAGACTATAATCAGCGATTAATAATTTCAAAAAATGATGTTTTTGATGAGATATCAGAATGAGCATTCCAAAAAGCTCACCCGACATTGTAGTTCAATGTTCAGATTGGGACTCAAATCTGATTACACAATATCTAGTGTTCATGACATCATTTACCTTAGCTTAATCTTGCCAAAATAGCACTATGGCAATTTATTTCTAATTTTTTTGGGTTTTTTCTACAATTTACGACTATAAGAACAACAACTTGTCATTTATTAATTGCTAGGATTTTATCTTAATAAAAAGCACTTCATAAAACTATCAGTTATCAAGATTTATCAACATAATGTCAATAAATTGCAATTGGAGTATTCTTTTTTCAAGCGAGCCCTCAAACTATCCAACCGTAAAATGAAGATGTTTAAAGATGTCAAAAAAATTTTCACAATAATTGCTCCGACAATAATAATAGCGAGTCCTGTCAATTCTCTAAACTGTGGTGATAACAGCACTCAAGTTAATACTGTACAAAATGAGCCTGTCAAAATTCCTTATGACGATGGGTTTAAATCGTTAGTACCAGATTTCTATGTTTGTCCTTATTCTTGTAATAGTTGTAGATTTAAAATTAAGAAGTTTGACTCGTATTATCAAATACCAGAAGGAGGAGCTTGTACTCTATTAGGATGTCCTCCTAGCCTTCATGAAAAAGAAGAAAAAACAATAGATTACAAACTATGTTTTGAAAATTGGATATTCTCTGATTCGCTTAGTTACAACAATCTTTCACTATCATTAGAAAGATGTATTAATGGCTATAGAAATATAACTTATGTTAAACAGCAACAAATATTAGACAAGAACTTTTCATTAGAAGATTCTCAAACTCTAGAGCATACTTATCTTGCACTTGGTAAAGGAATTTCTGCTTGTAAAAAATTATTCAAGTCTTTGGAAGAAGGAAGATTCAATAAACGTGAAATATCGTCTTTCAGTATGTATCTAGAGAATCGATATTTTATGAATCCTTTTAGAGATTGTTATTTTTCTTTGGGAGAAGAACCTAAAGGTCTTAGTCAACTTTGTTTCAATTCCTTTGATAAAGATAAGGTGAAAAGTCAAAAAGAAATTTTAAATTATCTCAGTAAGAATTATCATGAGAAAAATGAGATCATAACAAATGAGCTAATAGAACAATTCAAGCAAGAATATCAAAAATACTTATCAGATAAAAGGACAGATCGCCGCAAGAAGAGGCGTGAATTCTGGAATAAATTACTTGATTTTATTGCGTTCTAATTTAGCACTAAATTTGAATTTATTAATGCTTACGAGTATAACCACTCAACAAGACAATACCTGATGAATTTGTTGTTTTTTAAAAAATTAATATTTTGTTTATGATTGTCATCTTTTATTAACAAAAACATGATTATTTCTTCAATAAAATTGTACTTTTTTATACATAACATTTTTAAGTTAGAGCTTTAGAATAGCTGACAGCTCTTAATTCTATTTTCCAGACTAATTGCTATAGCAGCTGAGCAATCACTTTGATATAGCAATTCTCATACTGGTGAGGTACATCTGAGACTAGTGACTGGTGATTGGGGACTGGGGACTGGGAAGAAGGGGACGCGTGCATTTCCCAATCCCTAATCCCTAATCCCTAATCCCTAATCCCTAAAACTAATAAATTCTGTACCTCATGAATCCGAGAGACGCTATATTGCATCAGCTTAATTATTTTGTCACTGAGGTATTATGCAACTTGTTAACCGCTTACGGTTCGATAATCTTAAAGGAGACCTATTTGGAGGATTAACTGCTGCGATAGTAGCTTTGCCATTAGCTTTAGCGTTTGGGGTTGCTTCGGGAGCTGGTGCGATCGCAGGTCTCTATGGAGCAGTCTTTACAGGGTTCTTTGCGGCCTTTTTGGGTGGGACGCCATCTCAGGTGTCAGGGCCAACGGGGCCAATGACTGTGGTCATGGCAACTGTTTTTAGCAAGTTAATCGCTGATCATCCCGAAAGCGGTATCGCAATGGCATTTACTGCAGTGATGCTGAGTGGAGTATTCCAGATTTTATTTGGCATGTTGCGTCTAGGTCAATTCATTACCCTGATGCCCTATACAGTAATTTCGGGCTTTATGTCTGGTATTGGAGTAATTATTGTGGCATTGCAACTTGCCCCTTTACTAGGTCATCCAGCTCAAGGTAGCGTCATTGCAGGATTACAGCAATTACCTCAAGCTTTAGCTCATCCTGATCCAGTGGCTGCTGGGCTGGGAATTTTAACGCTAGCCATTGTGTTTGGTTGGTCTGGAAAACTAGCGAAAATTGTGCCTTCAACGCTGGTCGCACTTATTGTATGCAGTTTAATTTCTATTTTAGTATTTCCTGATAGTGATATTGCCCGTATTGGTGAGATTCCCCAGGGCTTTCCCCAATTACAATGGCCCCAACTCAATCTCAGTCAGATCAGAGAGATTGTCAGCTATAGTTTGATGCTAGCAACACTCGGCGCGATCGACTCGTTACTTACCTCTTTAGTCGCCGATAATATTACCCGTACTCGGCACAACTCCGAACAAGAGTTAATTGGTCAAGGAATTGGCAATCTTTTATCTGGCTTGTTTGGTGGACTTCCCGGGGCAGGAGCAACTATGCGGACAGTAATCAATGTGCAAGCGGGGGGACGTACTCCTCTATCGGGAATGTTTCATGCTCTTATTTTATTGTGCATTGTGCTCTGGGCAGGGGAAACTACAGCACAAATTCCCCATGCGGTGTTAGCTGGAATTTTGATTCAGGTGGGCATTAAAATTATTGACTGGAGCTTTTTATGGAGGGTCCTTCAGGTTTCGATGCGAGCAGTATTGGTTACCTATGGCGTACTGTTGCTTACTGTTTTTGTAGACTTAGTGACAGCAGTTGTGGTCGGAGCTTTTGTGGCTAATATTTTGACAATCCATCGCTTAACTAGCATTCAAGTTGCACAGGTGAGAGCTGTTATTCATCCTGATGAAAATCCCGAAATTTTATTGACTCCCCAAGAACGACAGCTTTTCGCTCATTGTCATAATTTCGGACGAGTTATCCTAGTTCAGATGAGTGGTCCGATGAGCTATGGTGCGGCAAGAACTATCGCTTTCCATATGGGTCAAGATTATGACGCTTTAATTCTTGATTTGAGCAATGTGCCATTAGTTGGGGTAACAGCAGCGATGACCATTGAAGCTGAAATTAAAACAGCCTATCGCCGAAAACAGGGTGATATTTTTATCGTTGGGGCTCAAGGTCAAGTTAAGGAAAGATTACGACGTTTCAAGGTACAAAATACGTTACCAGAAAATAATTTTTTGCCTAGCTGTTATGACGCATTCAATATCATACTAACCTTGCTAGACACTCATGTTACTACGGTGGACTTATTTGATCCTAATAGAGAAGAAGACGGTATGGTTTCAGAAGATGATGTAGAGACAACTATTCGTCCTTATGATAATGGTTCTTCCCATTCTTCTATTTCCCAATTTCCTAATTTTCCAATTTCCCCATTTGAGGAAAAGCGAGGACAAGCAAAAGTTAGTGATGACAAATAAAACTTAGCTTTTAAATCATAGAGAAGAGACGCGATCGCGGTTTAGAGAGTAATTCGAGTTTGAAAATGGTTTTGATCGGCTCCTGGTCTCTCTTACGCGAATTATGAGATCATAGGTTGCCCAATCGTTTGTCTGAGTTCTTGGCGAGTTTTGTGATCAAGAAACTCTTCTTGGAGAATTTGCCATTCTTGCCATTTTTGATAGCGAGTATTACTAAAGTGGGTTGCTAGCTTAGGCATCTTTTTCGCGATCGCAGAGCGTAAAATTTTTTCTAAAACCACTCTTAAGACATAACAATCTTGGATTTGACCGAGAACCTCTTGAATTTGCTCTATTTGCGTAACGTAATAGTTATAGGTCTCACCATAGAACCCTGAAAATAGCTCTAGATTGTAGCGAGTTTTTTTTGCTGTTTTGCGTAGATCATGGAGAATTGGCTCCTGTACTTCTAATAGCTGTTTGACCGCATCTCGATCTAGAGAATCGGCAAGATGAACTGATCCTTTCTTTAGTTCGACTCCGACTAACCAACCAGGATGAAGCAGCAGTTGGCTAAGTTGGGGCAAAAGTAAATCCGGTACAACATGATAAATGGAGAGATCTCCGATGAGGAGAAATCGGGACTCCTCTAACCAATCTTGTAATCCTTGGGTAAAGTTTAGATAAAGCTTGCTGTTGAGGGTTGATCGAACTTGTTTTAAGGCTTTTTTACGTTTTTTTTGCAGAGATTTAATAACTTTATCCAAACTCTTGCGTTCTGATTTGGGCAATCGCGATCGATAATCCTGGGATAAAGTAGCTAGCAAAACATCTAAGTCTCTAAGTTTTCCTAGTTTACGGCCTATTTTCGCAATTTTGCGATCGCTTACGCTCTCTGGTAAATCTAACGCGATCGCAAATCCAGAGATTGCACTTCGTAAGCGGCGCATTCCAACCCGCATTTGATGTAAATTTTCGGGGTCTTGATCCTTGAGGACCTCCGCTTCATATTTGAGGATTTTGCGACTATGTTTCGCGATCGCAATTTTGCTCCATTCTTTTAATGTTAGATCGCTCATTGTTTTTTGCCATTTCAATCTTCGGGAGTAAAATCTGTGTTATCCAAAAGTTCTTTTTTCGTTTTTTTTAGTTGTTTATAAAACTTCTTAATCTCCTTATAGGTTTCCTGTGGCGTAATTTTGCCATTAGCCTCTAAATTGCAGAGATAGGAAACCTGTTGGGCAAACTGTTGTAGATTGGCATTAAAAACCAGATTTTGGGGCGTAAACTCACCATAATATTTGCTAGTAGGATATAAGAAGTTTTCTTTGATGTTCTCTGATTCTTCTCTCATTCTGGTGACTCTTTCGACAATGAAGTTCCTTGCTCCCCCTCAGCATAACGCATTGAGCTTACTCTGCTGCTATAGTTCCAGAATTATCTAGTTTGTTAATTTTTTGGTTGCAATGCTCTACTAACATGTTATGATTGTTAACGCTTAACAGATAGCCAGAAGCTAAATGTCAAGTATCTAAACGGCTCGGGGCGTAGCGCAGCTTGGTAGCGCACTACTTTGGGGTAGTAGGGGTCGTGGGTTCAAATCCCGCCGCTCCGATATATTTCAAACCTTCTCTCTGAGGAGGTTTTGTTATTTGTATACTAACAATCCACAGCAAAGCTCATAAGTTTTTCTTCGGAAATTAACTTTTAACTATTCATGATTTTTTGTTCACTTAATCTTACCCAATAAGTGATATCTTCTTGGGAGATTGTATCCTTGTCAGTAGGTTCAGGGGTATTATCAAAAATTCTTGTGATATAGGAAGAAGCCATAGTTTGATCAGGAAATAAATTATCGAGAAAATAATCAATAGTGTCCTGTTTTACCAACCCTTTGAGAACAGCAGTTGCTCCGAAACGCAAACAAGTCTGATTTTGCTCTGCAAGAATCATTTGGATTTCACGCTCAGTTAAAAGTGATGCTTGTTTTAAATAAAATCCTAAAGGATGGCTGCGTTTTCGTTTGAGAATACTCAACCATTCGTTTACAAAAAAATCTACTGTTGATTGCTCGACCCATCCCCTCAAAGCTAAAATTTCTCCAATGAGCATGTCTTGGTAATATATTTGGTCGCGCAAAGCAACTTCTACTTGATAAGGACTTACTAAACCCGCATTTTGTAGAATTTCTCCTATGGGCTTGACTATATGATAGTTAGACATTTCTTCGTAGTGTATTTCCTAAACTAAAAAACTGTATGTTATATGTTTTCAAGTTTAGTTCAAACAACATAGTGATGGGGTAAAGTTCTCATCAAGAATTAAAATAAAACTTACCTATCCTTAAGTATTCTTACTAATTTTTAGGCAATTACATGTCCGTGATTATACGAAACTTGGCACTGTGTGATCGAGAAAATACTTTCGGTATAAATCGCAGCTAATACTCACTTGATTACCATGCAATTTTACTAATCCCATACTGTGTAATTTAAAGCCGACAATTTGTTCAACTGCGATCGCGTTGTCGGCCTGCAACACAGCTTGCAAAGCTTGAATTAATTCTGAATCAGATTCTAAATTCCGTAAATGTCTTTGTAAATGATTACGATAGATTCCCGAATCAGTTGGAGCATTTGACCATAATTCCTTCAAAGTAATATCCCTACGAGCTAAATGATATAAAGCCCTTCTAGTTAAATAGGGAAACCCACCAACTAAAGCCATCAATCTATCGAGATCTTGAGACTCTAAAGTAAGATTGTGACGTAACACTAAATCTTCAACTTGTTCTCTATTAAATGGCTCTAACTCAATTCTCAAACCGACATTTAAAGGAGATTGGTTAATATCTAGAGGAATATAAATCTCCGTCGAATGCACCATAATCAAGCGCAACTTTTGCCATAGGGGATCATTTTTAGTTTTTTCATGCCAAAATCTGAGTAAAGTTAAAAACTCTTTGGCGACTTGTGGATATTCAATAATTTCATTAACTTCTTCTAAGGCAATTACTAAAGGCTCTTTTATTTTTGCTAAAATATTTTCCTGTAAATAACAAGTGCAACTCATCTTGGAGCCAAGAAATTCATCCCAATATTCTTCTAATTTTAATTCCAAATTCAATTGTCGAGATAAATTAGCACAAAACCAACGCAAACAATAATCTAAATCATTTAAAATATTACTTTCTGCTTGTTGAAAATGAATCAGGGCAGTTTGATGATTTTGTTTTTTGGCATGATCAAGAATGCGATACATCAAAGAACTTTTTCCCATTTGTCTGGGAGCTTTAATCCTAATAAATGCTCCAGGCCGAGAAATTTCCTCATAGCATCTAGATTCATGGGGTATTCTTTCAATATAAAAAGGAGAATTTAAAGGGACATTATCTAGTGGTAATTCCAGAGTATTTTGAACTAGCCTAATAGAAGATCTATTTTTTTGAGAGTAATTATAACTAATTGATTGCCTTTCTAGTACGGAATAAAAATTACTTTTTGTGACTTTTTCTCCTGTAGTTTGAGAAAGTAATTTCCATAATTTAGGCCCCACTCCCTGTTTAATATAATTAGCAGAATAGCCTTGTTCTGATGCTATTTGATCATAGGTTTTTTTCGTGCTTTGGCAACATTCGCTAAGGATAATTCTTTGCAAATCATTAAGATGTTCTCCGGTTTTGCCATATACCAAAGTTTCGGCAAAATTCAATACTTCCTCAATGCTTCTCATGTAATTAATAGTTAATTTATCCTATAGGCTATATTTCCCCAGATTGAACTTTTTGCAACAAGTCTTGCCAGATCGAAGCTATCTGGGGATCGTCTGGATTGGCTTTTTGAGCTGTTTCTAATTGGAGAAGTAAATCGTACCAATAACCATTTTGGCTATACCAGTTCATTTTTGCGATCACGGAGTGCCTCGCCCCTAGCGAGATCGCGTCTGTTGGCGACATCTCCATCGGTAAACTATTTCTATCAATATGTTTCAACCATCCTTCTAGTTTCGGATCTTCTACATTGGGGATATCTCCACAAACAAGAGTAAGTTTCCATTTGTAATATGTTCCTGGAGTCAGAGAAGGTTTATCTTCTGGCAAAGTAAAACTAACTATTTGATCATGTTTTGTAATCGGCAGAAAAGCTATTTCGTGATAAGCTTCGGTTTCATCTTGAATCGCTAAGACCACTTGTTTGGCTACGGTCTGGGGCAAATAAACAAAAATAGAAGGCCTGTCTTGTAATGTCAAGCCGTAGTTACCTTTGGGCATCAATGCGGTAATTTGTTCTTCTTCAGGGGAGCATCTCAATTCATTGGGGTTGCGAGTTCCAGCACCTACCGTATTCGGTGTTTTGCCATCTTTTGGCGGGATAAACTGAATTTGCTTGGGAAATGATGGATTGCTAGTTGTTGAATTTGATTCGGCTTGAACTGGGAAGGTAAGTAATAAAACTGGAATAGATAAAGCAAGATTTAGATATTTTGAGATTCTGTGCATGGTTAAAATCTAATAATAATTATTGAGATTTAAAATCTTGGTTCTTCTAATGTGGCTCTAAGTTTTGATTTTGCCAATACAGAAAAGTTGATAAAAGTTGATATCTTTTGCTGAACATAAAAAAGTAACCCCAGTGACGCGATCGCATAATAGCAACTGAGTTGATTGAAATATTCAAGGTGAGAAATCTTAACTAATCGCTTACAAGTCCAAGATCTTTTGTCCCTTAAGCTTCAAAAATAAAATTATAAAATTCCGATGAATCTAGTATGTATTTAATTAAGTAATATGGATCAATGCATTAGAAATATAATAGATTTCATGCGTATTTCACAATAAGTTGATGAACTTTATTATAAATCCTAGTTAATTATTTGCAATAACTAATAAACTGTATATTTTTTTGATGAAGTGAGAAAGAGAAAACAGTATTTTCCATAATTTACTTTCTAAAAAGAATATTGATAAATTTATCAATAACAACGAGAAGTTCACATAATAATAAATTTTTAGAAAATGAGAAAAATACAATTTACTTTATTCTGCGCTGCAATTTTAGGCAATCTAGCAACATTTTCCACAGCTACAAATGTATTTGCTAATTCTAATCAAGATAATTTTGGTCTAGAGCTTCACTATCGTGACTCAGCTTTTCAATGTGGTTCAGACTCAACGCAAGCAGATATTAAAGTTAATGTATATGACAAAAACAATAACTTGCTAAAAACTTTATCTAAAGGTGATACCCATAGAATTAATAATCTTGATTCTGCGAGTGATTTGAAATTTACTTATAACATTCATAATTTAACTTGTATTGGTGAGGGTTCATTAAGGTCGGAGCGAGATTCTTTGTTATTAGGGTCTAATGATGCTACTCCTGATATTGATGGATTTTCTGGTCAGGCTTCGATCGCGGAGATGCTTGTCGGTCTGGATACTTATGAGGAATTGTATTTAGTGGAGCTAGGAACTAGTAACACATATAGTAGTGCTTACGATCTGCAAGATGTTGTTATCGTAGTTGATAATGATCCATTAAGCCCCGATTAGTAAGCTATTTCACAATTAACTTTCCTATTAGGCGGCAAGGGAGCGGAGGAGCAGAGGAGCAGAGGGAGATAATTCCCAAAATTTATCTCTCAAAACAAAGTTGACATACTACTAGTGTCGCTATACGGAAATAAAAAAGAAACGCGATCATCATTACGAGATCGTGTTTTTTTAGATCTTATTAAAGTAAGAAATATTAGACGATCGCGTAGTTTTATTTTTGGAGATCGCTGTACAAAAACTATGCAATTTTATCTCTGACAAATTCAAAAGTGGGTTTATCGCGATCAGCCGAAGGCTGGCACTACGTGATCCCATTGCATTCGTTAATCTTTCAAATAAATACTTCTGCTTCGTAGATATTCATTGGAATCCATAAATTCTATTGGGGGGTTTGGGGGGTTA
>JBCCYD010000193.1:0-10894 GCA_039190385.1 Cyanobacteria bacterium P01_F01_bin.143
TAATCTCCTGACTCATGAGAAGACTGCTAAAGGAGGAGTTCATGCTAAACGTCTTAAAGCTGGATGGAATAATCATTATTTGACTCTGGTTCTTAATTCTCTGTCTCATTCCATGTAAAGAAATGTATGCGTTTGCCCTGCTTCACTCCCCTCAAGTCTTGCTCCATTACCATCGCCTTGAACAGTAATATCAGCAGGATTATCCCGAATCCCCAAACCAAGGGGTGCATTAATAGTTAAAAGCGGCGGATTATCAGCATCTAATGCGCTAAACTTTCCATCAGGAAAAATAATACTATCGGCAGTACTACCAAAAAACGAACCACCAATATCTAATCGTGCATTTTCCCCAAAAATAATCCCCGCAGGATTAATCAAAAATAAATTTGCTGTGCCATTTGCTCCTAATATCCCATCGATATTAGAAAGATTGCCTCCCGTAACCCGCGAGAAAATATTGACAATATCTACCGAATTATTAAAAAACGCCTGGCCACCAGTAGGAACCGAAAACTCGGAAAAACTATGAAATAAATTACCCCCTGCGCGATCGCCATTATTAATCGTGCCATCAACATCTACTGTGGTCGAAGTAGTTCCATCAGGAATAACTTGAGCCTTAGCAGGCATCAGAAAACCACAAGCCAGAACAATTGAAGTAGCAACGGCAGAGAATAATTTGATTGTAGTCATAGTACTATCAAGGAAACTTCTTGAATAAACATCCGTATATTTACGTATGTTATATCTACTAGACTATATGCGTTGTTACATTAAAATAAATCTTAATATTTTAAACATTTCAATAATCATTAGGATGAAAATGCGTAATATAGTTGTATCTTCGTCAGCTTGTTGATTGATTAAGAATTACAATTCCCAGCAACTTGGGGAACACGATGATTCTGATCATCAATAGAGTAAGCCGTTAGAATCACGGTGCCATCTTCCTGAACAATTACGCCTCTTGCCGGATAGATATCGCCATTATCTGTTTTCACTGGTTTGATATGGGCAGGAATATAATGAGGATTTTTTTCTAATGCGATCGCGCGATCGTCAAGAAGAAGAGATTCGGCAGTTAAAGGAGTATTCGGTTCTGGGGGGATTCCTCCTTTACCTTTAATGATTAGGTTAGTTTCTCCTCCTGTGGGCGAGCAAGAATTAGCAGAAACCCTCTCCGCAGAAACAGGATTAGTAGGTAATCGATCAACACCTTGAAGCGGATTAATATCAGGATTATTAATCGTAACAACCCCATCTAAACCATCCACCAAAGAACTAGCATCAATATCGTTAATATTATTTTGGACTCCTTCATTATCTTCAAATCCCAAGACTCCCTGAGCATTAATAGTTATAATTCCTCCTGCTCCTTGTCCGGCATTGGCCAGAATATCACTACCCGTCCCGTTAGAAGGAAAGCCAATAATAAAACCCGAATCAATAGTTATGTTGCCACCATCCGCACTGTTAGTTGCCGCCGCAGAAATCTCACTATTGTTACGCAGCACCAAATTATCATCCACTAATATCCTAATCGCACTCAAAGAGGGATTAGCTCCTGTTTGTTCTGTCGCTGTAGTTGCCGAGATTGCTCCTGCATCTAAGTTTATCTCGTTCCCATGAACAGTTACTGTTCCTCCACTTCCGGTTCCCGTACTATCAGCAGCGATTCGTCCTTCACTAGAGATATTAATCTCATTAGGCAAAATAGTTTCATCTAAGACTAAATTTTCCCCTTGGAGCTGAAAAATTCCAATTTCAATATCCCCACCATTACCCGTAGAATTAGCCGAAGTATTGGCAAAAATTCCGCTTTCGGCACCTTGATTGCCAATTACATTAGTTCCTCCTTGGATTGGCCCAAATTGATTAGCACGAGCCAATCGGTTTTCAAAGTTAGGATCTGTTCCTAAAATATCTATCTGGTCAGAAACATTAATCCGAATAGTTCCCGCATCTCCGCTTCCTCTAGTCGCAGTCACAATTTGCCCACCGCCATCTACTTCTAAAGTATTGGAATTAATGATGATATTTCCCGCATTGCCATCATTAAGCGTACTCCCGAGGACAACTGCACCATCAGATACGCTGAGAGAATTCGTGGTTACAGTGATATTTCCCGCATCTCCTGATGCTCCAGCGCCACTATTAGCCAGTAATCCACTAGAAAAAACGCCTGAGATAATGAAGCCAGTAGTATTTTGTGGATCTCCAGAAGTATCTAGCACTTCTAACTGCTCCAAACCAATACCAGAAAGCTCCACAAAATCGGTAGCATTAATCGTAATATTGCCCCCATTGCCAAGGCCACCAGGAATATTAAATCCTTGACGGCTCACCAATGTTCCAATTTGACTGCCACTATTTAGAGTTAGACTGCTAGTTTGAATATTAATATCACCCCCATTACCAATCCCTCTTTGATTGACCGCACTATTAATAAAACTAGATCTTTCTAAATTAATAGCTCCGTCAATATTCAGGGAAATATTACCCGCATTACCATTACCAAAAGTACTATTATCAATTTGAGCTCTGTTTGATAAGGCAAGAGAATTTCCTGTAATATTAATCTCTCCAGCATTGCCTATCGCATCATTACCTACGACACTCCCAATCTGACTGACAAAGATATTTGTTCGATCATCATTGAAGATAAAATCTGATAAAGTTATTCCATCTTGGATATCAATAGTGATATTGCCTGCGTCGCCATTACCGAAAGTACTAGTATTAAGTGTTCCACTATCTGACATAGTAAGCGATCGCCCAGTAATTGTGAGATTCCCGGCATTACCTGTGGCTCCTGCGCTTAATTGACTAACTGCCTGACTAGTTAAAAGATTGCCTTGAGAATCAATCCCAGAACCAGAAAAAGTTACCCCATCTCGCACGTTGATATTAATATCCCCTGCATTACCTTGTCCCGCAGGAATATCCCCCGAGCCTTCTCTGACTAAAGTTTGTATTTGTGACCCATTAGTGACTTCTAGAGATTGGGCGTCGATAAAAACACCCAAAGAATTTCCTGTCCCGCCTGATTCAACATTATTAAAGATTGTGGTTCCCGCATCGGAAAGAGTTACGGCACCATCAGTATTAATTCTTATTTCTCCAGAGTTTCCTATTCCAGAAGTACTACTGTTTAAATCAGCATTACTTGATAAAGATAGGGAACCGGAATTAATTGTGATATTTCCCGCTCTCCCTTCAACTCCAGCTCCTAAAACTGTAGCTACTTGACT
Source organism: Cyanobacteria bacterium P01_F01_bin.143 (assembly GCA_039190385.1). Lineage (GTDB taxonomy): Bacteria > Cyanobacteriota > Cyanobacteriia > Cyanobacteriales > Xenococcaceae > Xenococcus. The sequence goes on from JBCCYD010000193.1 coordinate 3,252, forward strand.
AGCTCGAGTTATATTACTATCCGAGATCGTAGAACCTGAAAGATTCACTTCTGCGATCGCATTGATATTGATATTTCCTGAACTACCTTGGCCAATCGTACTACTACTAATTGTGCCTCCGTCGAGAAGATTCAGATTCTGAGCATTAACTTCAATATCCCCAGCACTCCCTACACCATTTAAGTTATTAATGATTCCACTGGGAAACCCTCGCTCGCTATTAATTCCAGAAAAAGTAATATCTCCGGTTGCATTTACAATGACATTCCCCGCATCTCCTGTGCCAAATACCCCTGCGGTAATTTGGGCCCCATCTCGTAAGGAAATATTAGTTGCATCCACGCTAATACGTCCGCCATCGCCAATTCCTGAGACTGCTACTTGACCGAAGACATTTGATTGAATTATGGTAACATCACCCTGAGCTTGAATATTAATACTCCCTGCATCACCCCGTCCCAAAGTTGAATTACTAATCAAACTATTCTCGCTAATAGTTATATCCCCCGTAGCATTGAGATTCACATCTCCTGCTGTCGTATCGCCGCCGATAAAAGTGCCATCTATATCAAAAATTCCCAAACTATTTGCCGTGGCATCAAAGGAATAATAATCAAAGGTCCCATTTCCCTCTGCCGCGATCGACACATTAGGAATTGAATTAGAATTGGAGATATCAGGATTGTTGTTGAGAGAAAAGGAATTGTTGATATTTTGTGCTGTATCAAGAGAATTATTAGGCTCTATTTTCGTTATCAAACCATCTGTTCCAGGAACAGCCAATTGATTTTCCACTGAAACCTGAAGAGTATAATTTCCGCCCACTGGGATGCTGTCGCCAGTGATTTCTCCTTGCTCTCCAGAAGAGTTAAATGCACCGACGCCGATGGTATAAGTGCCATCTTCAGCAAAAGTAAATTGCAGTAATGAGTCCAAACTGCTATCACTTCCAGCATCTAAATCACTCAGGAAAGCATCGTCATTTTCAGTTAATAAATTTCCTTGAGCATCAAAAAGAAAAATCTCTGTGTCTACAGAGTTGTTAACGCTTTCCAGAATTTGAGCTGAAATTGCAGCGTTATTTAACGTAATGGACTCAGCATTGACAGTAATATTTCCTGCGTTTCCTATGCTGCTGGTACTGGTAGTAATTTGAGCCCCATCAAGTAAAGAAAAATTAGTGGCATTGACAGTGATATCTCCGGCATTTCCCTGAGAGGAAGTACTGCTATTTAAGCCAGCATTGCTAGACATACTAAAAGAACCTGTCTCAACGCTAATACTTCCCGCATTGCCTTGGCCGAAGGTACTGCTACTAATAAAATTACTACCTGCAAAGGAAAAAGATTCTGCATTAATCGTGATATTCCCTGCATTACCCCCAGGCGTAATATCTCCATTTAAGGCTGCATCACTACTAATACTAAAATCAGTTAAGTCAAGATTTTCAGCAACATTAATCGTAATATCTCCCCCATTCCCTTGTCCTCCAAAGACAGTACTGCTAATTACACCATCATTCCTCAACACTAGAGATTTAGCATCTATATTGATGCTTCCTGCTTGCCCAGTACTATCGATAGATAAGGATGAGCTAAAGATTGAACCAGAAGCGAGGGTATTTTCCTCTCCTTCTAACAAATTATTTTCAAAGACAATATCTGCTCCTGACCCATTAATGGTGATATTTCCCGCATTTCCTTGTCCCGTAGTACCAGAAATCAGAGAAGAATTACCTGTGAGTGTCAATAATTCTGTAATATTAACTGTTATATTCCCCCCTGGAACTTGATCTGATGCTATTTCTTCACTATTAGGCAAGGTTACAGTAGCAATAGACGATCCTTCTGAAAGTGCGATCGCGCTTCCAGTTAGAGTAATATTTCCTCCTTGGCCGATCGCTGTTGCTTGAACATTACTAGATACTGTTGCACCACCAACTAGGTCAATATTACCCAGAACTTGAACATTAATATTGCCAGCATTCCCCTGACTAAGGGTATTGCTACTAATAATTCCACCGTCACTGAGAGTGAGATTCTGAGCATTTACTGTAATGTCGCCGGCATTCCCCACGCCATTTAAGGCTAAATTATTAACTAATCCACTAGCAAATCCTTGACTATCAATTCCAGAAAAAGTGACATCTCCTGTGGCATTTACAGTTACTTGACCTGCATTCCCTGTTCCAAATACGCCGCCACTAATTTGAGAGCCTGCAAGTAAAGAAAGATTGGTGGCATTTACCGTTATATCCCCTCCATCTCCAATTCCTGTATCTATCACTTGACTGGCAATATTTCCCCCAACTAAGTTGATATCGCCTTGAACTTGAATATTGATATTTCCCGCATTTCCTGTCCCTGAAGTTGAACTATTAATTAAACTTGCATCACCAGCGATTTCAGCAGAACCCAAGGATAATGAATTGGCCGCAATTGTTATATTTCCCGCATTTCCTTCTGTTCCAATACCTGAATTACTTTGAACTGTGCTGAAATCAGTAAATTCTTGTCCATTAATAACTAAAGTATTAGAGCCAAAAATATTCACTTCTCCAGTAGCATTAATATTAATATTTCCGGCATCCCCTCTTCCTCCAGGGCTATCTTCCGCAGCATCAAAAATTGAGGTATTCAATAAACCACCATTAGTTAAGGATACAGAACCAGAATTAATGGTAATGTTTCCTCCATCTCCTATCCCACCTGCGCCAATCACACTAGAGAATCGGGAAAAAGAATTCTCTGTTGTGCCACTTAGTTGCACTGCACCAGCAACATCAACATTAATATCTCCCGCATCACCTATACCAAAAGTACTAGCACTGAAAAACCCACCTTCAGTTAAGGTCAATGACTCTGCCGTAACATTTATATCGCCACTATTTCCGGTTGCACCACCATTAACGCGATTTTGAATACTACTGTCTCCACTGAGATTTACTGCACCTGTAGCATCTAAACTAATAGCTCCTGCTGACGCACCATCGAATCCGCCATTTTCGGCAATACCCCCAAAAAATTGACTGGTCCCAGTAAAGGTAATATTGTTGGCGATCGCGCTAATCCCACCACCATTATCTCCAGCCGTACTTACCCCTGCTCCATCAGCGAAAGAGATATCCGCCCTAGCTACCCCATTAGGCAAACTCAAGTCAAAATTATCACTAATATTGACAGTTCCTGCTGACGATAATCCACCTAACCAAATATTGACTCCTGGTGCGGTAATTTGACCGCCTTCAAAATCAATATTACCCCCAACTAAAGCTAAAGTTTCTCCAGGGGGAAGTTGCAACCCAACATCTGTCGCTCGATTAACAATACCAGCGGGATTATCCCGAATTCCCAAACCAAGGGGTGCATTAATCGTTAAAAGCGGAGGATTATCAGCATCTAAAGCACTAAACTCGCCATCAGGAAAAATAATACTATCGGCCGTACTGCCAAAAAACGAACCACCAATATCTAAACTGGCATTTTCTCCAAAAATAATCCCCGCCGGATTGATCAAAAATAAATTAGCTGTGCCATTCGCTCCCAATATCCCATCGATATTCGAAAGATTGCCCCCAGTAACCCGCGAGAAAATATTGACAATATCTACCGAATTATTAAAAAACGCTTGTCCGCCTGTAGGAACCGAAAACTCGCTGAAACTATGAAATAAATTACTCCCTGCGCGATCGCCATTATTAATCATGCCATCAACATCTACTGTAGTTGAAGTAGTTCCATCAGGAATCACCTGAGCCGCAACAGGCATCAGAAAACTCCAAGCCAGAACAGTCGAAGTAGCAACGGCAGAGAATAATTTAATCATAGTACTATCTAAGGAAGCTTCTTGAATCAATATCTGTATATTCACGTATTCTAAGATACCCTAAACTATATGAGTTGTTATATTAAAGTAAGTCTTAAGATTTTAAGCATTTCATTAAAAATAAGCAGCGAACCGAAGATTAGCGATTAAAAACCCCTGAGAAAAACACACTGGTAATTTAATCGAAATAATGATTAATTTTGCTCTTGTAAGTAATACAATTTCTGATACGATCGCTTTATGTATTAATTACAGATTTCTGAGTCTGTAAATCAAATGGCTCTTAAAATATTAGAAAACTTTGACACTAGGGTAGTTCTTAGTCCTGAATCCCAAAGCTTGCTATTCAATCTTCTCAGTAGCGATTTATTTAGGCAAAAGATTAGTGAACAGTTGTCCATTGACGCAGTTGAGTTTACTGGCTTAGTGTTTCAACCTGTCCCCTATAGTCAAAATACTCCTAAGGGAATGCCTAGTGAATTTGAGACTTATCACAATAGTCCCGAATACGCCATTATCAATGTACCGCCCAATTTCATATTTAAAGCTAAAATCCTTAAACCCAGTCGCCTCTGTGCTATCTATCGGAAAATCTCCTGAAAATAGCCATTAATAATTGGGAACTACAAGTATCACCCATTACCCATTACCCATTACCCATTACCCATTACCCATTACCCAATATGACTCTAGCTAGTCTAGAATACTTTACCTATCTTGATAATACTGGTTGTATACCAGAAGATTTGCGCAAAAAGATTGGTATTTATGCCATTTTTAATCAAGAAAAGGAATTACAATTTGTTGGCTATTCCCGAGATGTTTATCTTAGTCTCCAACAACATTTAGTGCGTCAACCAACAAATTGCTATTGGTTCAAACTGCAAACAATTACCCGCCCTAGTCGCACTGTTTTAGAAGAAACTTGTGAGGCTTGGATTGCCGAAAATGGCAAGGTTCCCGATGGCAACGGCGATCGCAAATCGGACTGGACTCAAGCGATCGACGTTAAACCCATGATGAATGAAGAAGAGAAAGCTCAATATGCAACAGCGGGTGAATTGAAACAGGGCAAAACTCTCAAAAAAGTGGCTAGACGCATCGAAAATACAATTAAACAACAATTGAGCGATCGCGGAGTGACAATGAATTTTCGTTTCAATCCCAAACTCAAAGAAAAAGGACTTTTAGATTTAAAATCGTGACAATCCTAAATCTATTTATTTGAGGCTTTTGAGTTGGACAACCAAACAGAGTTAGGTTGAACACAAAAATTGGTAAAAACTACATCAGTATTGCCATCTGAGTCAAAATCCCCTAACTCAATTCCTCTAGTAAAACCAGCTCCCAGAGATTGCGATTTACTAAAGGTTCCTGTTCCGTCGTTAACCCAGACTCCATTACCCTCGTTAAAAGTATTGGCAAAGATCGCATCCAAATCTCCATCCCCATCAATATCACCTAGTTTCACCCTAATACTATTTCCATGCCCTAGAGATTGAACTTTCTGAAAATATCCTTGACCGTTATTGACCCAAACTTCGTTACCCTGACTAAAAGAGTTGGCAAATATCACATCCAAATCTCCATCATTGTCAATGTCTCCTAGATCGACATTTCTGCTGTACTTATCTCCTAGGGATTGAACTTTGTCGAAGTTTCCCGCGCCATCATTGTGCCATACCGCATTTCCCACCATAGCAATGTTAACTACAATGGCATCTAGATCCCCATCATTATCAATATCACCTAAAACTAGATCATCCTCGCGCATATATCCATTATCCAAAGTGGAATCTAGGCTAAATTGCCCAGTACCGTCATTAACCCAAACTTGGTTACTTTGTGTTCCATAGCTGTTGGTATAGATAATATCTACATCCCCGTCGGTGTCGAGATCTCCCAATTCCAATCCGTGACTGTAGGTAGTGGCGATCGTTTGAGCTTTAATGAATTTGCCAGTACCGTCATTACTCCAAATTTCATTATCCGCACCAAAATTAGCAAATACTACGTCCAAATCTTGGTCAGCATCGATATCTGCGAGTTCCACATCATAGCTAAAAGTAGCCCCAAGAGACTGAACTTTCGTAAAATTTCCTAGTCCGTCATTGTGCCAAACTTCATTTCCTTCACCGAAGAAGTTGGCAAAAACGAGATCTAAATCGCCATCTGCATCTAAGTCGCCCACTTCAACTTCGTAACCGTGATTGATACTGAGAATCTGACCACTATTGTAGAAAACAGCTGAATCCGCGATCGCATTTTTTCCAAAACGTTCAGCTCTTTTAGCAATTGCCAAAGTTGATTTTTTCTGAAACCAAACTTGGTTAGGAATGCCGCAGAAATTGGCAAAAATGGCATCCATACTGCCATCACCATCCATATCTCCCACTGCTACATCACTACTAGTACTTCTTCCTAGAGCTTCTCGAAATTCGAAATGTCCAGCCCCATCATTACTCCAAACAGTACTACCATTTTTTAGCGCACTAGCAAAAATGGCATCTAGGTCTCCATCTGCATCCATATCGGCTAATCGCACAGCAAAACTATAAGCATGACCCAAAGATTCTACTTTGGTAAAATTAGCTAGTCCATCATTATGCCAAACTTCATTGCCTTGACCAAAACCATTAGCGAAAATTAAATCTAAATCTCCATCGGCATCGAGATCCGCAGACGCAACATCAAAACTATGAGCCTCACCTAATTTAGCTATATTGGTAAAATGCCCTGTTCCATCATTGAGCCAGACTCCATTGCCCGCACCAAAACAATTGGCGAACACCGCATCTAAATCTCCATCACCGTCAAAGTCGCCTAATGTTACATGCTTACTATGGACTTCTCCTAATGTCTGTGTTTTGCTGTAGTTTCCTGCGCCGTCACTTACCCAAACGCCGTTTCCCATATCAGTAGCATTGGCAAAAACAATATCCGGGTGACCATCACCATTAACATCTGCGATCGCTAAACCTCGGTTATCTTCTCCTTCGCCAAATACTAGGGCTAATTTAAAATTCCCTTGACCGTCATTTTCCCAAATTTCGTTGCCCTGAAGTCTAGTGGCGAAAATAATGTCTAAATCCCCATCTTCATCCATGTCGCCCACCGCAACATCTCGATGATGTTTGCTACCCAAAGCCTGTGATTTAGTAAAGTCGCCTTGACCCTCGTTAAGGTATACCCAGTTATAGCTCCAGATAGAATCTTTTGTAGTTAGATTATTGGCAAATACAACGTCTAAATCACCATCACTATCAAAATCACCTACTGCAACCCCTTTACTGTAGGATAAACCCAGGTTTTGACCACTATTAGTAAAAGATTTAATCTGCTCCGTCTTCCCCATATCTCTTTCGATAGAATCTCCTACGCTAATTGAGATAGCCTCTGGAATATTAACCAAAAATAAGATAGTCGATAGAAAAACTGCGGCTAGAGGAATAACGAAAAATCTTTTTCTTTTCATGGCCTACATGAATTTAAGTTTGGCCTCAGCATCGTAACATTATTTTAAGATTTATTGCGTTTAAATAAAAAAGCATTAAATCAGATTTTTTATCGCGATCGCGGATTGCTATGAAAATTTCATGCAGACATCGGAACTGAGTCGATTCCCCAGAATTCCTGTAGTAAGTCTTCATATAGGTTATCTTTGAGCATCATTTGCCGATAGAGCTCTAGCGACAAATCCTGTGCTTGCTCTGGGGAAAGAGTTCTGACTTGATCAGCAAACCTTCTGAGACTAAATTCTTGTTCTAGGGATAATTTTTCGGAGTAATTCATGGTTATTTTGCAACCTTCAGCATAAA
>JBCCYD010000194.1:0-10891 GCA_039190385.1 Cyanobacteria bacterium P01_F01_bin.143
GATCAATGAGACGGGGAATTTGTTCTAAATTAAAGGGTGGATGCCAATGATAGCCGACGGCTTCAGGACATTTAATGAGTTTGATATCTAATTTTGTTAGCCTGACTCCCAATTCCAAATCTTCCCAACCATAGAGATGAAACTGAGTATCAAACTGACCAACTTTTTCCAGCCATTTTTTTGCGATCGCGACATTTCCTGTAGCAAAATAAGCTGCGGAAAAATCAGTAATTTTATAAGGCTCTGATGTCGGATTATCAAAGTTACAAGTATTAATCACCGCACCATAGGTAAAAACGCGATCGCTTTTAATATTTTCCGCGCCCGAGATTAAAGCATCGGCATGGGATTGCAAAAACTTCTCCGTAACAACCAAATCACTATCAATAAAAACAATCGTATCGCCCTGGGATTTTTCGATGCCTAAATTTCTTGCCGCAGCTGGGCCTTGATGATTTTGCTGCCAAATTTTAAGATGAGGAAAATTACTTTGATTCTCAGCAATCCATTCTAAAGTGTTATCTGTTGAACCATCGTCAACTAAAATAATTTCATATTCTTGAATAATTTTGGAATCAAGATTTTGTTTTTCCAATGCAGTTAAGCATTTCCTGAGAATTGGTAAACGATTATATGTAGGAATAACAATACTAATATACATTAGTGAAAGGTTACATAAGAATGGGCAAATCCGAGCTTCAATTTTATGAGCCTTTAATAGCTTAGTCTCGCTTAAGATTATCCCAAGAAGATGGGAGGGGACAAAAAAGGAAATATCCTTGAATGGAGTTGTTCGTCAATTCATCTTGCCCGCCTTACAAATTATGAGATTTCGGAGAAATGATTTTACTCATCTTCATCTTCATCTTCATCTTGAGGATAAACGAAACTATTAGAACGTCCGCTTAAAACTGACTTGCCTAAAGATAATGCTTTTTGCGCTTCTACAGCAGCCTTATGCTTCCAATGAGCCTTGCGACTATTACGTTTCGATTTAGAGGTTTTCTTCTTAGGAACAGCCATATTAGTCTAAAAATAAAAAAACAGCCTTCCCATTATAATTGCTTTCCCCAAACTTATAAAGTATCACCCATAGGGAATAAATTTGGTTCTTCTGCTCGTTGAGTTTCCGTTGCCGCAGATGAGCCGAGGAATTTTTTCGTAACAATATTGCGAAACTGACCAAAATCTTTCTGCCAAGAATCAATAGCTTTATTTAATCGAGAAAGCTTCTCCTGAGAATCGGCAATTGTCGTAAGATTGTAATTAAACCCACCAGAGAATAGGATCGCCATCATCGGAGGTTGTTGGGGTTGCTGCAATCTCGCCTCGGCGACACTAATATTCAATTGACAACGTTCTAGAGAATACATCAAGTTAATTCCTGCTTGCACTGGGGCTTTGCCAATTTGTTTCCACGGCCCTGAGGCGAGAAGATTTCCCGTAATATAGTTACGAACTTGCTGGGGATTTTTGGGAAAAGGCAACAACATTTTGGGACTAAAGCTGTAACCTAAATAATCTCCATAGGGCAGTTTAGCGACAAATTTTGTAGCGATTTCACCTGCGGTTACTTCTTCTAATTTTTTTTGCGCAATGGATTCTGTAATGGTGACTGAGTTGGGTTGGGAATTAATATTAACCCCATTCTTAAAGCTCAATTGAGCGACATTGGGAGCTAAAACTGGTTGCTGTGCCAGTTCCCAATCTTTGGGGATGATGCCACTCATTTTTAAGAAATCCTGGCTCATCATGGTAGGATTCAAATCCTTGGCAGCAATAGTAAGTGCTAGTTCCTCAATAGCTTGTACGGAAACAGCAGATTCTGATGGAGCTTCTAAATTGGATGTGAGCATAGAATAATCACCGAGTTAATTATTCTACCTAAACTAACATCTAAATTTTTTACTAGCACTAACCACTACCAAGTTCTTTCTTAGTTGACTAAATCCGATGATTGCCCGACCTGACGTACTGAGATATTTCTCAAGATTTGAACTGCTTTGGCATATTGAGGATCAGCAAGGGTGGCGACTAATGCTGGATTCACGTTGAACGCTAGTTGTTGTTCGGAAGTCAAGTCAACTTCAATATCTGGAGCAATGCCTTTGAAATTAATATCCATGCCACTGGGCGGAAAATATTGGGCAATGGTAACCGCTAATCCAGAACCATCGGATAATGAATGAACCGACTGAACTGTTCCCTTGCCATATGTTCTAGTTCCGACGATGGTAGCGCGATGATTTTCTTTTAAAGCTCCTGCTAAAATTTCACTGGCACTTGCAGAATAGCGGTCTACTAAGATCACTAGCGGGAGATCGGTTATCGCTTGACCATTGGCAAAAAACTTTTGATCACTGCCTTTGCGATCTTTCGTCGAAACAATTGCCCCTTCTTCTAGCCACATACGAGCAATCTCGACACTAGAGAAGAGTAAGCCGCCAGGATTGCCGCGTAAATCTAGGACAAAACCCGAGATATTTTCCCCGGATAGCTCTTCGATCGCTTCTTGCATTTGCTCGGCTGCATGGGAGCTAAATTCATCTAGTTTGATATAGCCTACTGTCGTTTGCCCTTCTTTACTAATGCTGTAATTGACCGAAGGTAATTCGATTTGACTTCTGGTTAGAGTGACATCAAAGGTAGCATTTCCTGAACGGGCAATCTTGAGGCTAACATCTGTACCGACTTCTCCTCTAATTTCTTCTGATGCTTGTTCTAGACTCATCAAAGAAGTTGGTTTGCCATTGATGCTTAATATCTGATCTCCAGGCTTGATTCCTGCTTTATCTGCTGGAGAATCTGCTAGGGGTTCGACAACGGTGATTTGACTAGTCGTTTCCTCTATGGTGAGGCGAATCCCAATGCCTGATAGTTCTCCAGAGGTTTGACTCGTTAGCTCTTCAAATTTTTTCGGATCGAGAAACCGAGTGTAGGGATCGCCTAATTCTTTGAGGGATTCACGAATGGCTTGATATGCCTGCTCTTGATTGGCATAATCTTTCTCTAGTAGCTCCTGACGTTTTTGTAACCAATTGACTTTATTGAATTCTTGATCAACAAATTCGTTGTGAACAATTTGCCATACCTCATCAACAATGGTTTTAGGACTATCTTCTAGGGTGGCTTTTACAGGTGAACCAGTGGAGGATATTAGCAAGGTTGTTGTAGCGATCGCTGTTCCTAAATGTTTTAAGGTCTTCACTGGACGGAACATAGAACGTCTAGAAGTTTTAGTCATAATTACTTAAAAGTCACAAAGTTAAGTGGAGTTTTTTAGGTATTCTTACGGATTCTAGAGATACAGTAATGTGTTTATTATACATATAACTTTTGATTACTTATTGATCTCTAGATAACAATATTGCGTTTTTTCTCTTGAGATTATCTTTGCTTCATCACAAATATATAGAATCAATATATTTAGAGTTATCAACCAATAATCTCCTTCTTTATCTTAATTCATTCCAGATTTTATTTTCGATTGCCTCGCCGATAATTACATTTACTTGTTCTCCCAATAACATTACTAAAGAGCTGAGATAGAGCCATAGCATAAGAATTATCACGGCCCCTAATGCGCCATAAATTTTGTTGTATACACCCGCATGGAAGATATAGTAACGAAAAACCACTGAAACGATCGCCCAAGAAATTGCAGCTAAGACTGCACCAGGGACTAAAGGTATTTTTTTTTGCCTGGTGCTGGTGCCAAACTGATAAACAAAGGCAAATGCGATCGCGACTATGCTCAAGGCGATCGGAAAACTGAGTAAGCGCCAAGTATTAACTAAAAAGGAACTAACTTTTTCTTCTAAATTGATATTAACAATTAAGGTCTGGACAAAAACAAATAGGCTATAAACTAGTTGAATTAGAAAAGTACTGCCAATAATGACGACGCCAATAAGAGCGCTGTGATGCTTCAGGGTTTTTCTAGCACTTTTTCTTTGCAGTCTATAGATGAAATATAAGCTTGATAGTAGTATGGTCGCGATCGTAATAACACTAAAAATTTCCCAAGTAATTAATAGTAAATTTCCCCAGTTTTGTTCAACGGCAAGTTGTAATAGAAAATCACCAACCAATAAAAGAAAATTAGCCGCAATCCATAAAATCATAGTGCCGATGGCTAGACAAATAGCGATCGCCCTGTTATGCCAAAAATTTCTTCTTTGAGTTCTTGGTATCTGATGAATATTATTAAGTGCATTAATTGCTGAACAAATTACGCCGGAAATAACCCAAAGTGATGCCAATATGCTAATAGATAATAAGCTTTTACCTTGAGAAATATTGACATCTTCTTTAAAATTTAAAAGTAAGCTCCAAACTTCTTGAGGAATTATTCCGGCAAAGTTATCAGCCAAGTCACGTAATGTTGCTTTGACAGAATTTTCTAGTAAACTAATTGCACTTAACAGGGTAATAATTGCGGGGAATAGCCCTAACATGGCGTTAAAAGCCATTTCTGAAGACAAACCAGTCAATCTTTTTTTAATTGTACAAGTAACAGTTCTTCGAATTAGGTACCACAGGAAATAACTCGAAGAACGAATAAAATTGATCATTTATCTTCAGCAATAGAACAAAGATTATTTCTTTTCCGCCAAAAGATGCATGGTTTCACTTTTTGGATGAACGACGGTTAGAATTTTAACTTTAATCTAGACTTCTGAACAAACTACGACTTCTAATTCTGCATTTGATCTAAGGTCTTTTGTAAATTTTCCCGAATACGATTTGTTTTGGGATGATTTGGTCCTAATTTTGCTTTAGCTATCTCTAAAGCCTGCTCGCACAGAGATTTAGCTTTTCCATACTTTTTTCTTGCCTATTATAGAGTAATCCCTGGTTATTAAGAACATATGCTACGCCAGGATGCTCTTCTCCTAGAAGTTTTTTCCTTAGTTCCAAAGCTTGTATATAAAGAGTTTCCGCTTTTTCATATCTTCCTTGATTACGATATAGTTCTGCAATGTTATTAAGACTGGTTGCCACTGAGATATGTTCTTCTCCAAGCAGTTTTCTATAAAGTGTCAAGGCTTTTAGACAAAGAGGTTCTGCATCCTTATATCTTCCTTGGCTACGATATAGCTCTGCTAGGTCATTAAGACTAGTTGCCACTGAGATATGTTCTTCTCCAAAACGTTTTTTTGCCAAAGACATACAGTTCTCATACCAAGGTAAAGCTTGTTCATATAGTCCTTGACAATGATAAAATCTTCCCAGAGCAATAAATGGTTTAATAAATACTTGCTCACTTAATTGATTCTGGTAAAGATTAGCTATTTCGGCAAGATGAGGAATAAAAGGAGTAAGGTAATTTATATCCGATAAAGTAATTGTTTGAAGAATTTTCTCCTCAAAAGCCTTGGCTATCTTTACTAATTCATTACAGAAATTAAGTTTTTGCTGATTTGTATTAACTAAATTGTTTTGTTTATTTCTGAAAAATTCTTGAATCAGCTGATGTAACTGATAACCATTTTCACTTTGTAATAAGTGTAATTTCTTTAACTGAACTCTGGCATATCTTAATTCTTCCTTTTCTTGTGCTACAGCAGCACTTTCTACGAGCGACCAGGGAATTGGAGCTAAAGCAAATAAACTTAGCAAACAACCTAACTCTTGGGCAAACTTAAACTTTTTTAACTCATCCCAACTCAACTCAAAAGCTGCCTTAACTCCACGCTTGATATCAATTGTCCATGCAGGATCGTTTTCTGGAACTTCCAGAGAAGGATGCCCTAATCCTTTATCCGCCAAAAGTTGCAGTTCTTCAGTTAAGGATATTTCGTATTCTTTCACATACCGCCCTACCAATTGCAATGCTAAGGGCAAATAGCCTAAACGCTGACAAAGTTCTTTCGCTGTTTCCAACTCTTGCTCAACCTTTTCCGAACCCACTAATTGACTCAACAATTCTAATGAATTGAACTCAGATAAAACTGCTAAATATAGAGAACTAGGCAAATCTAATTTTAGTCTGGTAGTAATTAAGACTTTGAACTGGGATGGTTGTGGTGGGAGATAGGGTTTGATATCACTGTAGTTTTTGACATCATCAAGAACAATGAGTGTATTTCCTTCTCGCCAACGTTTCCAACACCAACGTACTCGATCTGGTAACTCTAAATCTTCTGGTGGGTTTAAATCTAAATCTGTGCGAGCAAAATTAACTATCTGTAACCCAATATCCTGATCTCTAGAACGTAACCAACAGATGCCGCCAGGATAGGTTTTTAACTGTAAATTTAGCAAAGAATATTGAATAGCTAATTCAGTTTTGCCAACTCCGCCCATCCCTTCAACCGCAGCAATTACAACTTGGTTATGACGTTGCAGTTGTTGATTGAGGTTTTCTAAATCCTTTTCCCGTCCGACAAATTTATCTGTACTACTGGAAATTATATTTTGAGGAATTCCTTTAGGTTTGGGAAGAAGATCTAAATTAAGAGCATTTTTGAAGATCTGAGTGATATTTCCAGTAGTTATGTTACCGCCAGCCGAAACGTTGCTGAAGATGGTTTGTAATTGCTGTTCTGGCTTTGGTGAATCACTCATACTTATCTCTTTTTAACTTGAGATGACTTTTGTAGAGCTACAACTCTAATATTTTGATTCTACCGAAAAGTTTTTAACTATTGAGCGACGCTGTTCTATTTCTTCATAAAAATCGCTAAAATCTTCTTCAGCCATATCTGACCAAATTCCCGCAAACTGCATCATCTCATTTTTATTATTATGCGTATTTTGCGATCGCTCTCTCCCAGTCATAACTACTCCAGTTCTAAAAAGATGATAGAAGCGATCACGAAGTGCCAGGCTTTGCCTGATCGCTGCTGCTGTTATCGTTATTGGTTCCATTTTTGTAGCTCAAATATATTCAGTACTTAATATTATCTAACCACGCCAACAAATCATCGCGATGGGAAAAATCTAATAGCGCATCTCCTAAAGCTTCCAACTGTTCTACCGATAATTCCTTTATGCGAGTTTCATCGCCCGATTCAATATTATTAATACGACGTTTTAATAGACGCAAAATCAAGAGAGCCTGACCTTGCTGTAAACCCTGTTGTCTTCATTGTTGTAAACCCTGTTGTCTTCCTTGCTGTAATCCTTGCTTGATACCTTGTTCCTTAATATCCTGATAAATAACTGATTCCTGCATAATTTCCTCTCTTAATATTTGCTGAACCACTTCTTTCTTTTTTTTATTTATTTTTTATCTACTAACTCCTTGGGTAACAGGTCTAATATCATTACGTCTAAAAGGTTCAGCATTGCCACGCCAATTAAAATCATTAATCCGAAAACTAAAGGAACCTATTTCTAACTCAGGACTATAACGCAGAGTTATATTATGAGTTCGTCTACTGTATTCTATGACGTAATCAGTATTTATATCATCGCCATTATCAAGATTAAAAGATGTCTGAACTCCTACTTTAATCGGCCCATAAAGTTGCTGAGTTATGCCCAATGCTATAGTTTGTTGATCGGCATCGCGATCAAACAAGAATGGAGATTCTTCCGCATTAGTACCAATAGAATAGGTGGCATTAAATCCTGTGTAATCTAACCATGAGCGAGAAAAATGACCTAATTGCCCCTGAATCCCAATACTACCGCGCAAGGAATGTTGTCCGTCACCATTGCTATAAAAACTGGTAACACCATTAACGCCTGTATTAAGTTGTAAGTAGGGCACAACGGGCACGGGAGAATAACGTAGCGCCTCTTCTCTCGATATGGGGAGAGCTTTTCCTCGCCATAAAAGAAAACCTTTGCCTAAAAATGCTGCTCCTTGAAAGCGAGTGAGATTAGTTCTATCGTTATCGCGATCGCTACCTAGTAACTCGGGGCGATCGGTATCGGCATCAATATTTTGGATCGAACCTTGATACAGAAAATTAATTCCTGTTTTTCCTACAGGAATATTCGGCGAAGTAACAATGCCACCGATGCTACTATAAACGGTCTGAAAACCTAGGGAACCATTGAATAATCTTTCGCGGAAATTGAATTCCAAACTAAAATCATAGGGATTACTCAAATTGCCAACTAAATGTCTGGCCGCTACTTTGGAACGAATATTATCATCTAGAGGATTATCAAAGCCACTGATCGATAGTTTTGCATTAACACTGGATCTAGCTGAGAAATTATTATTAAAATTGCTTTTTATCCCAAAAACACCTTCATCAAAAACTCCGCCATCTTCATCTTGATTGAAATCAAAAGCGTCAGTAAAAATTGCTCTTTGGATAAAATATTGCGGGGTTACAGTCCAATTGGTTTGGCTTCCTTCCAGAAGACTAAAGGTGCGTTCAATAAATAAGCCACCTCTCTCTTCACCATCAAAACCAATATTGAATAATCCTGGACTGCGGGGTCGATCATCAAAGACAAAGGAATTTTTGAATAAGGGAAAGGAAAAACCATTATCGATCACCACACGAGATTTAGTTGTGGTTAAGGTATTGACTAAGGGTGCCGTTTGTTGAAAAGTGGCCGTATCAGCTCTTAATTCTAATTCTGGAGGAGAAAAAGGATCGTTAGTTAGGCTAAGATTGGTTGCTTGCCAACCGTTGGGTTCAAATTCCATTCTGTCTGCTTCAAAACGAACCCGATTAATAGTTCCTGTATCTTTATCAATTTCCTGTCCGTCCAAAATTCCCAGGTCTCGATTGCTACCGATGGAAAACTTTAAATCAGATTGGGCTGTCACATCAGTAATTGGTTGATTTACTGCCAGGCGATCGCTTAAGGAAAGATTGGTTAAGGTGTCATCTTCTGGTAGTTGCTGGGCTAAATCTCTGCCAATAGTTGAGCGATCTATTTGTCCTGATGCGTTGATCACTACTCCGCGATCTTGGACTAAATAATATTCAAATTTAGCTCCTTCTATGACCTGGTCACCTCTAGTGAGGACGACATTCCCTTCTGCGACAACAATGCGATCTGCCAGATTGACCTGCATGCGATCGCTCGTCAAGACAGCTTGAGCAAAACGCAGTACCACATTACCTTCTGCTGTAATAACTTCTCTTGTTTGATCATATTCTTGGCGATCGGCAATTACTTCTACGACTTCTACCCGATCAATGGTGGCTGGCGTATCTCCTGATTCATCACCAGGAGGGAGGGGAATTTCGATTTCCAAGGTTTCGCGATCGCCTTCTGGGATTTGGGCAATTACATCAAATTTTGACTTTTTCTTTGACTTTTGAAGATTTCTTGGCGCAATAATCTCTGTCGCGATCGGTGTTGTTATCGGTTCTGGGGGCAATAAATTTAGGAACAAAAACATAAAAATTGAGTTTTATTTGAATATATAGTTAAAAATTAAGAAAATATTTAGACCGCACAACCATAGCACCAAAATTCCTGCTCGACCAAAAATTAGCGATGAATTGGCTATTATTGACATAAAAATGTCCTCTATTACAATGAGCGCAGTTGCACGCCCACAAACAAGAATTCGTAAATGTTTAACAAAAATACAATTTTCCTAGTATTACTTCTATTCATTCCAGTCTCCCTCGCAGCCCATTTCCTTGAATGGGGAGAGAGCATCGTATTCATCACCGCAGGTCTGGGAATCGTTCCTCTCGCTTCCTATATGGGAGAAGCCACAGAAGAGATTGCGGTAGTTGTCGGGCCGAACTTGGGAGGCTTGCTGAATGCTACCTTTGGCAATGCTACCGAATTAATTTTAGCTTTTGTCGCTCTTAAAGGTGGGTTAATCACCGTAGTGAAAGCAACGATTACTGGCTCTATTATCAGTAACCTGCTATTAGTTCTCGGTTTTTCTATGTTCCTTGGAGGACTAAAGTATAAAGAGCAAATTTTTCAGTCTGGCGCGGCACGGATGAATGCCTCAATTATGAATCTGGCAGTAATTGCCATCCTCTTACCTACTGCGGTGGAATACACCTCTTCTGGGATTGGGGAAGAAACGCTGCAAAAACTTTCTGTAACCGTGGCAGTGGTACTGATTCTGATTTATGGCTTAACTCTTTTATTTTCTATGAAAACTCACTCCTATCTCTACGAGGCTGGAGAAGCAGAGGGCGAAGAAGAGACCGAAGAAAAGGAAGAAGTCAATTTACCATTTTGGATTGGTATATTATTAGTTATTACTGTTGCTGTGGCGATCGAATCAGAATTATTAGTTGATTCTCTAGAAGTGGCAACCTCAGAGCTAGGTCTGACCGCATTGTTTACAGGTGTTATCCTCTTGCCTATTATTGGTAACGCCGCAGAACATGCGACAGCGGTAACAGTGGCCTTGAAAAATAAAATGGATTTATCTGTTTCTGTTGCTATGGGATCAAGTATGCAAATTGCACTATTTGTTGCTCCTGTACTAGTAATTGGCGGTTGGGCCATGGGGCAACCAATGGATTTGAATTTTAATCCTTTTGAATTGGTTGCAGTGATTGTTGCAGTTTTAATCGCTAATTCAGTAAGTTCTGATGGGGAATCTAATTGGTTAGAAGGTAGTTTATTATTAGCAACCTACACGATATTAGGATTGGCTTTCTTCTTTCATCCTGTTACGCAAGGATTGTAAGTTTTCTCAATCGGAATTAATAAATATATTTAATAGAGAGATGGAAAAGGTTCAATTTCTGTCTCTTTTTTATTTTAGGACGGAACCATCTATACTGCGAATATAGTATTTAAGTTGCAATAGGATTTAGTTTTCTGAATTTAGTAGACGGATAAATAAAGTTGGGTTGAGGATTTGTGTTCCGTGATAATGTTTCAATGGCAGCAACAGCAATTCCAAATTCAAATGATTAAGAAGAGTTAAGAGAGAAATTAGGAGCAGAATCGGCGAGCATAAAGTCCAAAAGATGTTGCCAACTTTCAA
>JBCCYD010000195.1:0-10836 GCA_039190385.1 Cyanobacteria bacterium P01_F01_bin.143
ATCGCGATCGCGTCTTGAACATTATTCATCACCATACTTTCGGTGATTTCTAATTTAAGATTTTGATGATTTATTTGAGTAATCTCTAAAATTTCTTCAATCTTCTCTACTAAATTAGGTTGATTGAACTGCCGCCCCGAAAGATTAACACTAATAAAGAGATCGTCATATTCAGGAAATTTCTGTTGCCAAGAATGCATTTGAGTACAAGCTTCTTGAAAAATCCACTCGCCCAAAGGAATAATTGCTCCTGTCTCCTCCGCAATGGGGATAAATTCTCCTGGAGAAATAAAACCTTTAGAGGGTGATATCCAACGAACTAAAGCTTCAAAGCCAGAAACCTTATGGGTTTCGAGAGAAATAATTGGTTGATAATATAGTTGAAATTCTTGATTGGCGATCGCCTGATACAAATCCGTTTCTAACTCTAAGCGAATTAATGCCTGTTGATGCATTTTTTGGGCAAAGATTTCATAGCGAATTTTACCTGAAGCTTTGGCTTTGTACATGGCAGTTCGAGCCGAACGGAGACTATTTTCTGCCATGAAATTTTCACTAATATCATTAATGGCAATACCGATGGTCACCGAATTAAGAATTTCGCGATCTCCAAAAGAAAAAGGGACAGTTAGTATTTCTTGCAATTTACTGGCAAACTTAATAGCTATAGCCGGATCTTCCTGGATAACAGTCGCGATCGCAAATTCATCTCCCCCTACTCTAGCCAATAATTCTTCGGAACTGAGATAGTCTTGGAGATGTTGGGTCGTAGCCCGTAATAATTGATCTCCTGCTTGATATCCCAAACCATCATTAATTAATTTAAAACGATCTAAATCTAAACAAAAAACGACAATCGACAACGAAGCATCTGATTGTAGATATTTTTTATTGAGCTGCCTTAATTGCTGCATAAATAGCGTTGAATTTGGCAGAGCTGTTAAAGAATCATACAAAGTATTATAAACTACTTTATAAGTCCATATAAGACTCACTGTTAAAACCAAGCCCAGCAAGGAAGGAACCAACGGCACCCATCCCCCCGCAAAGAAAATTGCCAAGCAAACGAGGTACAAAATACTAATTCCCGCAATAGTTGTCAGCCCAACAAATAACGGATGTCTTAACTTGATAGAGATTGCTAATCCCAGTAAAGACCAAACTCCAATCCACAAGATTTCGATTCCCTCTGGCCAAAACCAAACTTGCGTTGACTCTCCTAACATTAAGCTAATTAGTTGACTGACCATCTGGGCATGGGCCAAGGCCCCAGGCATCGTCGTTTGCTCTCCCTCATAGGGAGTATACAAAAAGTCTTTAATACTCGGTGCAGTAGTGCCAATAATTACTATTTTGTCCTTAACCAAATCCGAATTGAGCTTTCCTGACAAGACATCGCTCAAAGTTATGGTCGGAGCAATCATGGGTGATTGATAATCAATCAGAATTTGCCACCCCAAAGCTTCAGCCGGATGCATTTGGTAGCCACCAGAATTTGCCCGCAGGCGAGGCAAGACAACATTGCCAATAGATAAAGAATCTATAGAATCGGTAATCTCTAGATCATTCTCAAATTCTGGTAAATCTTGCAGATATGCCAAACTCAAACGAAAAGCAAAAGAATATAATTGTTGTTCTCCCAAACGAGCATAGATAAGATTGCGTCGCAATACAGAATCTTGATCTAAAACTACATCATTAAATCCTACATTTGATGGCGGAACTACAGCTGGTGGAGGAACTTGGTCGTCTTCATTTCCCAAAAATTCAATAGCAATGAGATTATCAGCCTGCAATTGTTCGTTTAAACTTGTCGTTCCTGGAGGATAGGTAATATCTCGATATAAATCGAAGCCAATTACTTTGGGTTGATATTTCTGAATTTCTGCTAATAATTGGGCCATCGTTTGGTCATCAATTGGCCAACGCTTTTGATTTTTAATATCAAGATCCGTAATTTCTACTAACAGTAATCTCTCATCAAGACGATCATCACTCTTTAAACGAATCATTGCATCATAGGCAAATAACTCTAAATTCTGTAAGCCGCCCCATTGCTTAACCCCAATTATAATTGCGATTACTAAAAGACTAGTACCTAATATTGGTATAGTATCTTTCCTAGATATACTATGATTTTTCACCAAATTGCTGTAGCTTTTCTGGGAATAAGACTTGGCTTTTTTAATTATGTCAAATAACACTATAATATGCTCAACCCATCAGGTAAAAAGTAAGGAGTTTAAGATCTGTAATTTCACTGATCAACTTCCGTAAGAACAATTAATATGTTCAGTATTTTTGGAAAAATATCTTTGTGAAATTGAGTAAAAATTCATTATATCTTCATCGTCAAAGATTGACTTGATACTAGACATTTTTACCCAGAAAATATAACATAAAGACATATAAATTAAAGGACTAGTAACCATTAAACATCCTTAGTAATTTGAACTTGTAAACAATGTTAAGTAGAAAAATTAAAATTGATAAAGTTGTCCGCCTATGTGGCCTTGCCATAGCTATCTGGGGCTTGGGAAGTTTGAGTGCGATCGCCGAAAATCAAAATACTACAGAAGTTAATAGCTCAACAAATAAAACTAATCATGGTTTACCTAACTACCGTGAAGCTGGAGGAAGTCGCGGAACTTGTATTGCTAGCGGGGATAATCTTATCGCTCTGATTCCAGAAAATCCCACTAACAATGTTAATGTCACAGCATCTATTTCACCCAAGCTATTTTTCTATGTTCCAGAAACAACAGAACAAAAGACCATAGAATTCGTGCTTCGCGATCAAAACGATCAACTAGTACATGAAGTTTTTCTTCAAACTACGGGTCAAGAAGGAATTATGAATATAGAAATTCCTCAAGATATCAGCAAAAGTTTGGATCAATCCGATTCTAGTTATCACTGGTATTTGTCAATGATCTGTGATGAGCAAAAACGCGCCCGTGACTTAGTATTAGAAGGTTGGATTGGTTATGTAGAATTAGATAATTCTGTTAAACAAAAACTCGAAAATTCTAGCCCCACAGAACAAGCCAGTTTTTACCAACAAGAAGGAATTTGGTATGACGCTTTATCTGTGGTAGCAGAAGATACAAATCAAATTCTCGACCCGTCTGTAACTGAAAAATGGACAGAAATGCTTGATTCTATCGGGCTATCAGAATTATCTGCACAACCTTTCATCGATGGCGAAATTATCGAAGAATAAATAATTGGCATGAATTAAACCTAACCATTAAGTGACTTAAGTTATTTACTTAATAGAGAAAGAACTAAAAACTTGGGTAATACTAACATTCTTTTCCAACGCCAAGGTTCTTGATAAAGACGGTAAAACCATTCCAAATTGTTATTTCTTAACCATAAAGGGGCACGAGTTTTATGCCCCGCCCAAATATCAAAACTACCCCCAACTCCAATCCAGATAGAATTCGGGCATAGATGACGATATTTTTGAATCCAGAGTTCTTGACGAGGCACTCCTAATCCCACAAATATTAAGGGTGGTTGTGCTTCTTCTAAAAGTTTTAGCCATTTTTCTTCCTGTTCCCAAGACAAGTAACCATGTTGTTTCATGATTGAAAGTCTGGGAATTTTTTGTTGCCATTTTTGGGCTGCGGTCTCCGCTGTTTTTGGCGCACCTCCGTAAAAACAAACCAAATTGGGGTTATCTTCTTTTTCTAATCTTTTTAAAATAGATTCTGCTAATTCAATCCCAGGACAGCGTTGCTGCTTAATACCGCGCAAACGTAGATATAAAATAACTCCCGCACCATCTGGAACTACCAAATTAGCCTGACTAATAATTGAAGCGAGCTCAGCATCTTCCTCGGCCAACATGGTCATTTCCGCATTGATCGTAACGACATGAGTTCCTATTCTCTGTTTTAATCTCTCTTCGAGCCAATCTATATAATTATCAAGTAAATGTACTGGTAAATTGAATAGAGAAAATTTGGTTGGTTCAGGAAGCTTATTATTTAGTTGTACCATTTCAATAAAAATTAATATGTCATTTAGGCAAAAGATAAGAAGTTTCGAAAACTTTTTATCTACAATAGAAATTCTTTAT
Source organism: Cyanobacteria bacterium P01_F01_bin.143 (assembly GCA_039190385.1). GTDB lineage: Bacteria > Cyanobacteriota > Cyanobacteriia > Cyanobacteriales > Xenococcaceae > Xenococcus. The sequence continues at coordinate 4,088 of JBCCYD010000195.1, forward strand.
AGTTTCTCGGTTCTAGATGAATATTATCATAGCCAATAAATATCAAAAAATATGCGCTATTCACTTCAAGAAAGATTCCTCGGGGCTTACCTTGGTAGTTTGATTGGAGAAAAACTCTCGATAGGGATAATCGAGACCAAGCCAGTTCCTTGGCTAAAAATTCACCAGGATATCATCACACAAATTCCTCTTTCGGCTGGCCAATCCTTATCTTGGGAAAATCTAACAATAAATATCACCGAAAATAATTCTCTTTCCGAAATAGCTTTAGCAATCTTACCAATTATTCTCTACTATCATGATAATTTGACTCAATTAGAATTATTACTCCATAGGACAGTCCAGCATTGGCAAATTCCTTTATCTAATATGGATGGTATTCTCTGGTGGAGTGCCGCTATTTCTTTGATCTTGCGAGAAAAATTAACTCCAGAAAATTTATGGGAACAGTTAATCCTTACCTCTAAAATTTTTACCCACTCTTTCGAAGATAATTCAGCAAGCTGGCAACTGCTGTTTGATAGGGGATTGAGCATCTCAGAAATCATCGAGGAATTATCTTTGGTTGCTGCGAGTGAAATGTTACCTTTTCTTTTGTCTTTGTACTGTTTTTATCAGACTCCAGAAAATTTCGCTCTAACGATTAAACAAGCCAGCACCGTGAAAAACAGAGTATCTAATATTTTGGCTTTAACTGGGTTTCTCTCAGGAGCTTATAATGTTCGGTATACTTTCCCGGTAAACTGGCGAAAATTTTGTCAAAATGGAAATGATTATAAAAAAACCTGGCAACTAGGAAGAAATGTTTTTGCTTTATGGTCGGGAGTATATATGCCAAAAAATAATGTTAATATCTCAGCTATAATAGCAACTCCCCGAACCTTACAGAATCGTTCTAGTTTGACAATTATCTCCCAAAGCGACTATGAATCAAAATAATCACAGCCTATTTCAGCTTTAACCAATATTTACGTATGATGAAAAGCTGGCATTTATTAACGAAAAAAATCGATTCATGGCAACGCAAATGCAGACAGCAATTTAATTTTTTTTGGGCAACTCAAAAATCCCAACAAATTAGACAGATCTCAGCAATTGTCAAATATTTCAGCAGCCCTAATTCTCAATCTTCGAAACGTCAAAGTATTAAATTACATTATTCTCTAATTATGCTGGTGGCAGCATTGGTTGCTTTGACTAGTGTGGTGGGTTACCGTTTCTACAATCAACCGCAACTTACTGTTGGTAAAATTTCCCCGATTAGAATTGAAGCCCCTCGGACTGCCAAATTTGAGGATACCAAAACTACTTCGGCAAAACTTAAAGAAGTGCAACGGGGAATTGTCCCGATACTGAAACAAAATAAAGAAGTGACAGCTCAGATTCGTTTGCAACTGGCTAAATATCTAGAGCTTATTGAACAATTAAGAATCCAGACTCAACCATTTCCTTTTTTTAATCTCCAGATTATTGATTTGCCCAGTCAACAATATCTGCGTTCTTGTTCCACCGCAGAATTAGCAATTATCCTAAATAAGCTGGGAATTCCTCAAGCTCGTGCTTTTTCCCTATTACCTGATTCTTTAAGTCTTAATCAACTACAAAAGCAAACTTTGAGCCAGTTGCGGCAATATCAAAAAGCGGTCTCTGAACCGGAATTTAAGCAATTAATTGCCTATATATATCAAATTCGCCTTCGTTATCTTCAAGGTCAACAAAAGTTTCAAGCAAAACCGATCGCGGGCTTGAGCAATCAAGATCTGGCAGCTTTTCTGACTTTAAGTCCCCCAGAATGGGCTCAGACTCAAACTTCTATTGAGCGTGCAACAGAAAGAATTCTTGCCCAAGGGATCGCTCCTGGCATTCCTAATAATTTGCTCTCATCAGCTGTAAATTTACAGTTGGGAACGCAAATTCCTAAATCGGTATCAACTTTAGTCAGTAATTTATTGTTAAATGTTTTACAACCGAATTTACAGGAAGATCGAGAGGCCACCCGCGAGTTAGCAGAAAGAGCCGTCCAAGAGATTAAGCCTGTGATGGTAACTATTAGAAAAAATCAAGTAATTGTCGATGAAGGAGAAAAGATTTCTCAGGCTGATTTTGTGCTTTTGGATGGTTTCGGTTTAAGTCGTCGTGGGATTAATTGGTTGGGATTAAGATTATCTACTATCTTGGTGCTCTCGGTGCTAGGGATTTTTGTGATTGTTCAACGGCAAATTTATACTTCGGTTCGTCGTCGTGATTACCTATTAATCTGTTTACTCAGTGTTAGTGCTCCAATGCTGAGTATTTTTAATGTTGCTCATACTAATTTGGCTGCAATAGGTTTATTGGTTAGTAGTTTTTATAATCCTTTGTTGGCGATTTGCCATGTCTCTTTGTTGACTGTTTTAGTTACTTGGAGTCAGTCAGGTTGGGGTTGGGAATATTTGATTGCTGGAAGTGCTGGCGGTCTGTTAGCTGCTGCGATCGCGGGAACTTTGCGATCGCGTGAGGCCATGGCTCGTTTGGGTATAATTATCGGCTTAACTCAAGGAATTATCTATTTTTTGACTACTTTGATCCTTAGTTCTAGTGCCATAACTATTTGGGTGGCAGTTTTACCAGGAGCGATTATTCATGGCTTGTGGGGGTTGGGTTGGTCAATTGTCGCGATCGGGATCTCACCCTATCTAGAAAGATTATTTGATCTAATTACGCCGATTCGTCTAGCAGAATTATCCAATCCTAATTTACCGTTACTCAAGCGATTAGCAACGGAAGCTCCAGGAACTTTTCAACATACGATGTTTGTGGCTTCTTTAGCTGAATCGGCCGCTCGTAAACTCAATTGCAATGTGGAGCTAGTTAGAGCAGGAACTTTGTACCATGATATTGGCAAAATGCATGATCCCTTAGGTTTTATCGAAAATCAGATGGGAGGGCCGAATAAACATGATGAGATTAATAATCCTTGGATTAGTGCTGATATTATCAAAAAACATGTCAGTGAAGGATTAGTAATGGCGAAGAAATATGGTTTACCTAAGGCGATTCGAGATTTTATTCCAGAACATCAAGGTACATTGTTGATTGCTTATTTTTATCATCAAGCCAAACAAAACCATATTGTAGAAGAAGAGCCAATTTTAGAAGCTGATTTTCGTTATGCTGGACCGATTCCTCAGTCTCGTGAAGCAGGAATTATGATGTTAGCAGATGGTTGCGAAGCGGCACTGCGATCGCTTAAAGATGCTACGACCGAACAGGCTTTATCAACTATTAAGAAAATTTTTAAAGCTCGCTGGAAAGACGATCAATTAGTAGATAGTGGCTTGAGCTATGATGAGTTGCGCATTATTGCCGATGTTTTTGTTCAAGTTTGGCAACAATTCAATCACAAACGAATTGCTTATCCTAAAGGCGCTATTAATAATTAATTAAATTACTCATTACTCATTATGAGCTACTGTCTCAAACCTACTTGCTCTGAACCGGTAAATACAATCCAAGCTAAAATCTGTGAAGCCTGTGGTGCTGAACTTTTACTACGCGATCGCTATCAACTCCTCAGATATATTGGTAAAGGCGGTTTTGGTAAGACTTTCCTCGCTGCGGATCTCTCTTCTCCCGAACAATCTCTTGGCGTGATGAAACAGCTTCGTTCCAAAAGACAAAAATCTTCTACTGGCAAAAAACTCTTTGAACGAGAAGCCCGAATTTTAGGAGAAATCGGCAATCATCCGCAAATTCCTAGCCTAATCGATTATTTTGAGGATCGAGGCCAATTTTTTTTAATCCAAGAATATATTTATGGCCAAAATCTGAAACAAGAAATTAGGCAGCATGGCATTTTAGATGAATACCAGACCAAACAAGCTTTAAAAGAAATTTTGTTGATTCTCAAATATGTGCATTCTCACCAGATTATCCATCGTGATATAAAACCATCTAATATTCTACTCAGACACAGCGATCGCAAATTAGTCTTAATTGATTTCGGATTAGTCGAAGATCAAGCTGATAATCTCAACCAAAATCAGGGAGAAGAACGGATCTTTAGTGAGCATTCTGTGGGAACCCGAGGCTTTGCACCCCCAGAACAAATTGCCCTACAACCCGTCTATGCGAGCGATATATATTCTTTAGGGGTGACCTGTATTTATCTGATGACAGGAAAAACCCCAGAAAAGATTGGTTTAGATCCCATGACAGGAGAAGTGATGTGGTTCAAAAATATTCAAGTAAGTCCCAGTTTCGCTAATATTTTACTCACTATGTTGGAAATTGCGGTTGAGGATCGTTATCAAACTGCGGGCGATGTCCTGCAAGCATTGGAAAATATTGACTAAAAATAAATTAGTTTATATCGATAGATAGAAAAATTATTTTCAGCTAAGTAATCGCCACAAGAGGGAAAATTAATTAAATATTTCAGACAAATCGACAATTAATCCAGGCAAAATATCTTCACCTGAGAGAGTTTGTGGATTATCTAGTATTTCTTTATTTTTGCCCTGACGAGAGATTTCTACCTGTCTGCGATCGGGATTAATCAACCAACCTAATCGAACCCCGCAGTTCATATATTCTTTCATCTTGTTTTGTACATCATCAAGATTATCAGTAGGACTCATAAGTTCGAGAACAAAATCAGGATCGATAGGTGCAAATTTTCTTCTCTGTTCTTTACTCAAGCTGTTCCATTTACTAATAGGAATCCAGCTAACATCCGGAGAGCGCACTGCATTATTGGAAAGTTTGAATCCTCCTGAAGAATCAAACACTTTTCCTAATTTATATTGACGATTCCAATTTCCTATTTGAATGATAAGGTCGGAGTTTTTTTCACTAGTTTCGCTACCAGTAGGAGGCATAAAAATTAAATTACCATTACAGTCGGTTTCCAGTCGCGCGTCTGGATTATCGCGAGAAAGAGCTTCTAGTTTAGTATCACTAATCTGATCGACTAGAGAAGAAAGATTTAAGGTGAGTGCACTCATAGAATCGATGCTATGAATTTATGTATGTCGATTTTAGCGTAGTGGAGCATCAACTTTGTTTTGAGGTATAAATTTTGGTAAACAAATCCCCTGCACCCTCTTTCAGATGTATGTTTTCATCCTAAAAATGCTAACTTACCTAAGTCTAATGACCTCTGAGTATATTGATTATTTCAGTAAGATTTGAAGTGACATCTTGATATTCTTGTTCGACGTTTTTAAGTGTATTCTTGCGATCGCGTTCGTAATCTCGTAAGCAGAAGGCGATATTCAACAATTTTTCGGCTAGATCTTCATGACCCGATTGCTTCTTGGCAAATTTCTGTAACTCAGTATAATATCCTTCAATTCTTAATTTATCCATCCACAATTCAAAACCTGTCTCTTTTCTTTGAAGGATGGCTTGCCGAGTAACTTCCAGTTGTGCAGGTAGATTTGTCTTAATCCACTGTTTACGTTGGCGTTTTGCCCACCAACTCTGTAAATAATTAGTGAATGCGGTTGTTCCGATTGTCAATAATCCACCGAAAAGTACTCCAAACAAGGGATTCGACAAAATAGTAGACCATCGTTGAGCTTGAGCTTGTATCTCAATATCTTGAATTTGCAGGCGTTCAGTTATTTCTTGTTTTATTTTGGTGTTTTCTCCTGAAACTTGAACAAGTAAGTTGAATTTACCAAGTTTCTTTCCTGTAAATGCAAAGTTTACTGGATTGCTTCGAGGAAGAGAAACTTCACAGGAGAGTTTTTTCTTTACTCCATCCTGACAAAAAAGATCTTCGTTTAACTCTAGTTGGCTTTCGGGGAAAAAAACTGTCACAGTAGCAAGGTCTATCAACTTAGAATCTATCCAAACTTTGATTCCGATTTCTTCGCCTTCTTTCAAGGTTTTGCGATCGCTGAATGTCTCTATATGAAGGAGTTTTGACTCTAGTTGTACTGGAATTTCTGACTGTGCAAGTAGAGGAGAAAAATTTAAGCTAATGGCTATAACGCAAAGAAAAATGCTTAGAAAGTATTTTTCTTTTAAAGGTTTTAGAAGATATTTCATGTTCTATCTTGGAGTTGATACTCATCAAAAAATTTATCTAATGCTTTCTCATATATCTTGTTACGGATTACAAGACGCCGCTCACTGGATCGTTTGATAATTCCCATGAGAATAAGTTCTTGGTCATGAGGTGCATTTTCACTCCTTTCTTCTGGTTTGCTGCGAAGAATGTTAGCAACTGATTGACAGTAAGAATCTCCACTATTTTTCAGATACTTGGAAACATGATCTAAGTTGGGATTGCTTCCCTGAAGAATACCTGTTGTGACTAATTGTTCGATCACGACGGGAAGATCTTGAACACTAGTGTTTCGGAACTCCTGACTTTCATCAATTAATCCTAGAAGATACTGAGTTAAAGATGGATGTCCATCACACCATTGATGAACATAACCTGAAATAAATTCAATAATCTCCGGTGTAAAGTTTGCGAGATTTTTTGCAAGATTGAGTACTTGCTCCTGTGAAAAATCCTTAAGGGTGAAAGTTTTACAGATATTTTTAAGTGGAGAATTTTTGCCTTGAATTAACTTGTCTAAGTCTAGATCTCCAGCAAAAATAAATATGACTTTTTTGTAATAATCGCGAGTGCTCGATCAGCCCTTCGGCTTGCGTGTTCGACAGATCCTGTCGCGCAATGAAAACATGCTCGTAAAGCGGCATGCTCACCTCATATGTCAGGCGCGCTTCAAAATACGGGGAATGCAGTCCCG
>JBCCYD010000196.1:0-10829 GCA_039190385.1 Cyanobacteria bacterium P01_F01_bin.143
CAAGGAATTCAGGGAGAAAATACGGTGCGGCAAAGTCTAGCTCGCTTACGAACTAATGTCCCTCGTTACCTTTGGTGTGCTAGTTATAGTTTTCTCAAAATCGGTAATGGTTCGACTTCTATTCCTAATTTAATTACCTCTGGACATCGCTTAACCCAATTAAATATTCGGCTTTTGCAACAATCAGATTTAGAAAGCTTGGATGATATCGATACTGGTTTTCAGGCAGAATCTCTATTATGTTGGGCAAAAATGGCTGTTCGCTACAATGCTAGTACTATTAAATATCGTGAATCTATTTTAGCGGCACTCAAGGAAGAAGGTCATAAAATAGTTGATGCTAGTACTATTAAATTCAAAATTGATAAATCTAAAAATCCCAAGCAACAAAAGGGAGAAAATTCTTGTCTTTTAGAAGCTATCACAGAAATTCGACAACAGAACTATCATGAAGAATGTAATGCGATCGCGAATGCCACCTTATTAACTAAAGACAAATATCAAAAGCTAAAAAAAAGACTAGTAAAAAATATTGCTCAACGAAGAAGTATTAGAAAATATGAACTGCAACAACGTTATTTCTTACCAGTTACTTCCCAACTAGTTGCCCTAGATGATAACGGTTGGTATGACAAGATACAACTTCATTATTTTCTAACAACAGGGCGTTCTTTTCTTGCTGATCGTGATACCCAAGTTGCCCAAAAGTTAATTCAAAATGGGGATGGTAGTCTGTTTATTCCTGATTTTAATACTTCACAATTAGGTGCGGTTGTGGGCACTATGGAAATACTAGGGATTTCGACGTTACTTGCAGATCCAGGACGAGAATTACGCAATAGTGATCTCGATCTTCAAGAATTAGCCGCGATCGCGATCGCCAATAGAAAAGAGATTAAAACTGTTATGGGCATTGGACTAGCAAAAAATTCTAGTCCGATTCTAATTTTGCGACGTTTCCTAGAAAAGATTGATTATGGCCTCAAATATCTGCGCTGCGAAAGCAAAGATAAAGGAAGAAAACGAATTCGCATTTATCAAATTATGCCCCCAGAAGATGCTAGACAACAAGTCTTTGACCATTGGATGAAAAGAGATCAAGAAATTCCTGGTAGTTCATTATTTTGGGAACAAGATAAGTTCAAAGTTAAAAACAATTCATTCCCAGAAATCAATAATAACTTCTTACAATTAAGCCTTGATGTCTAGTGCCGCTACGCGGAAGTAATGAGTAATAAGTAATGAGTAATGAGTCTTGATTTCTAGGCTTTTTGATTGTTTCTAACAGTTAGCTTATTTACGCTTTTCTTTACTAGTACATCAACAGATTTGTGAGATGCACTTTGATCAACAATTAGCCATTAGCCATTAGCCATTAGCCATTAGCCATTAGCAATAAATTATGATTCATCGTCATCGGTTTGATCTTTTGGCATTTTATCAAAGATACGAGTTGAGTAAGCGCTAATTGCTCCTTGGGCTCTCAAACGCTGATAATCGGTTAAATGTTCCTCAGGTGCTTGAGATGACTTATTCGGTTTTGACCTGGAAGCTGTTTTTCTTGTCTTATTCTCTTTTTCCTGCTCAGGCTTTATCTGCTCAGGTTGTTCTATCAAGTCATCAGAGGAAAGTTCTGGCTCCTCTTGCTGTGGCATTTTATCGAAGATACGAGTCGAGTAAGCGCTAATTGCCCCTTGAGCTCTTAAACGCTGATAATCAGTTAAATGTTCCTCGGGTGCTTGAGATGATTTTTTCGGTTTTAAATTTGCAGTTGCCTTTTTTATCTCATCGTTTACCTGCTCATTATTTTTGGCAACTTTACCTTGAGAGATAAGATCACGAACAGAAATTACCCCTAAGAGTTTCTTGGGTCCAAAAAGCTTTTTCTGCACAATTGGTGCTGAAGAAATCCCAGTTTTGGCAAATAGCTGAGCAACAGATTGGATCTTGAGATCCGGTTTGACTTCTATACAAGGTTTCATCATAATGTCGCGGACATACAATTTTTCGGAATCACGTCCTTTGGCAATTACTTTATATAAAATATCTATCTCTGTAACTATGCCATAACTGTCTTTTTTGTCTAGAGGCTCAATTATGAGAAAACTTAAACTGTTGTCTCCCATGATTTTGATGGCATTCTCAACTGTCGTCAACTCATCAATAGTCAAGAAATTTGTAGACATCACATCTCTTACGTTCATTTAGCCCCTCCATTTTTAGTTCATTTTGACCATATTACCCTTTTTAAGGAGTGCAGGAATTAACTAAATGATACAGTTTTTCCTCACTCCTTATGCACTAAAGGATTACCTGAGAACTTTTCTGAATCTAGACTGTCAAAGCTTTTGAACGCTCAATATTATTAGAAGAGCGAGAGAAATAGCTCTTACCATATCTAGCACAGTAGGAATAACGGTCAAATTCTTTAGGATCAACTCCATTTATCACCATTCCCAGAACTTTTTGCCCTGTGGAAATGAGAGTTTCTTGGGCTAACTCGGCACTTTCATGTTCGACGACACCAGGTCTACTGACAAACATAATGCCATCGACTAATTTGCTAAGAGTTAGGACATCTGCTGTGACGGGTAATGGAGGTGCATCGATTAAGATTAAGTCGTATTCTCTTCTTGCTTTGGCAACTAGCTCACTCATCTCAAGTGAATCGAGGAGTGATAGAGGATTAGAAATAATTTCCCCTGAAGTTAGCAGATCCATGTTGGGCATGGGCTGTTGCGTAATTTGACTTAAGGCGATTTTTTCAGTTAGTAGTTCTTTGACTCCTTTTTGATTGCTGACGCCCCATAATTGATGTTGAGAGGCTTTTCTGAGGTCGCCGTCAATTAATAGGACTTTGCGTCCTAACTGGGCGATCGCAGCAGCTAGGTTAGCCGTAACTGTGGACTTCCCTTCTCCTGGAATCGAACTGGTTACCAAAATGACTTTGGGCGGTCTTTGAGAAGTCATGAATTTTAAGTTTGCCTGAATCATGCGATAAATCTCGCTGGTGTAAGAATCAGGGTCTTTTTGAACCATGATGCCATCTTCTCTATGGGCAAATTTATTAGCAGGAATAATGCCCAATACTTTGTAGGGCAGTTTTTTCTTAACTTCTGAAATATTTTTCAGGCTGCGATCTTGCTTATCTAGAACGATCGCTGTCAAATTGGAGAGTAGTAATCCAGAGAGAATTCCTAATGCGATTAATGCTAATCGACCGGAAGTGCCTTTTTCTGGAGCGATCGCTGGTTCAATGATTTTAGCATTAGCATTGGGCTGATTAAGCAGAATTTCTAGTTCTGTCTGCGTATTTAACAAATTCTCATAGGTCTTGCGGAGATTTTCGACTTTGCGAATTGCTTCTTGTTCTTCTTTTTCTAAACGAGGTAACTCTTTGGCTCTATTAAGATAAGCTTGTTGATATTGATTCATCGCGGAAAACTGTTGCTGTAGACTCAACTCATCGATCTTGAGACTAATAAATCTTTCTAAAGGATTTTCTTTTTGTCCTAAATCACTTTGGAGTAAACCATCGGAAATATTAAGGTTACTGCCAACTTTTTGGCCAATTTGTTGTTGTAATTCTTGGCGTAAACTAGCTTTGGTATCTAATAAGCTCGAGATCGCGGGATGATTATCGTTAAATCTTTGTCGTTCCTGACTCAACTGAGATTCTGTATTGGCCAATTCGGTAACAATACTTTGCACGATTGGAGTTCTGCCCAATTGGTTCGCAGCGATCGCCTGTTGCAAGCTTAAACCTAATTCCTGTTCTAGAGCCCCCGTTTGAGCTTTAGCTCCTTGCAATTGAGCACCAATTCCCGAAATCTGACGATTTAAGGTACCAATTTCCTGAACTAATATTCTTTTTTCTTGAGTTAAATCAACAATATTATTTCTTTCGCGAATATCCTGCAAAATAGCTTCTTGTTGTTCTAGTTTTCTTTCTAGTTCAGGGCCTTCTTTGTTGAGGAATGTCTTGGCAATTTTAGTATCTTTTTGGTTATCGGCAATTTGATTTTCGAGAAAGATATTCATCAAAGTATTGACGACATTAGAAGCTGTTTGCGGATCTTTATCTTCATAACTGATCTCGATGACATCACTAGCACCTACTAAATCTGCCTTTAGTCGTTTGCCCATTTCTTTTGGTGTTAAGGGCTCTCCATCATCATCTTTGAGTTTTAGTTGATCAATGGTTTGTTGCAAAATAGGGCTAGAAGTGAGAATTTCCTTTTGACTTACCAAAGGAGTTTGACCCACTGTTAATGCTTGAAGATCATTGCCACCATTCCCTAAACCTGTATAATCTTCGTTGGGTTCAAACAGAATTTTCCCGCCTGCTTGATATTTGGTTGTTAAGAAACTACTTGCAAGGCAAATAGATCCAGCAGTTAACAAAAATACGGCCAAGGCCGGTTTCCACCGTCTTTGAAGTTTCTGAAAATAACTAAGAATCTCGACTTCAAATTTTTCCTTGGATTCAGGATTATTCCCCTGTGTATATGAACCGTTTGTAGGAGTGTTATTTACTGGATACATAATTTAAAAATTTTTGATATTTGATGACTATATATTCTTTGTGCTTTTTTACCTTATATAGACTTTTATAAACTATAAAAACATGATACTGCTTAAAGTTTCGGTAAAGTTATAAGTAAAAACTATGAAAACCTTGATAAGCATTAGTTGAAATCACTTAAAGTATTACGCTATATTCCTTGTGCACTCTACGAGTTTTACCTTAATTTCTTCATTTTAGATTATTCAACCACTAGCCGAAAACTTTATAGACTAGACTGTTTAAGGATTGGAACTCTGATTTGAATCTAAACGTCTCTATGATTGAACAACCTTAAAAATGCATCTTATCTTAGGTTAGACATTATTATCTGTAACTTTTAATTACCAAAATTTCGGCAATTCATGATATGAAATCATTTATTTTTCCTAGTTTTAGAACTGTTACGACTTTTGCTTTTGTAAGTTTGATGGTGATTGGGGGAAATATTGATCGAATCGACCTCACGCGATCGCACATTAAGTTAGGCGAACTTGCTTTTGCGATTCCCCAGAACAATCTAATAGCTCAAGTGATTCAGGGTAATTCAGGAGGGCCGGTGAAGAGTGGTAATTGTGGTTTTATTGCCAAATCTCCCAATTATTCCCTTAATTTGCCGCAAAGAGTTGACTATATGCGCATTACCGTGCAGGCTACTGGCGGTCAGCCCACTTTGCTAGTAGTAGGGCCTCAAACTAATGATAGTTTTTGCGTCTTAGGCGATCGCGGATCGGGATTGCAACCAGAAATCTCTGGCGTTTGGGAACCAGGGACTTATAATATTTTTATTGGCGATCGCACTGGCACAAGGCATCAGTTTAAGTTGAATATTTCACGATCGAAATGAGGTCATTGGCTAATTGCTAATTGCTAATTGCTAATAGTTTTAATCCTTCCTCAACCTTAATCTTCTGATTCGATGACTTGAACTTGAACATCCACGGCTTCAACGTCAATTGTGCCAGGAGGAGTAATCCGAATGAACTTTCCGTTTACGACTTCCAATGGTTCGTTACAATTGGGGCATGAGAACTGATTGTTTTTTAAACCTGTAAATTCATAATTACATACAGGGCAAATATCTTGGATAACATTGCGTTTCAACCACCATTGCAAGCCAAAAAAAGCAATTACGGGAGTAATCAAGAGCAACAAAAATAATATTAAAAACCCGTTAATAATCCAACCCAAGCCGACAGCACTGAGTAGCATGGCGAAGGCGATAATGGTGAGCCAACAACCAATGCCAGAAAAATTATATCGAAGAATTTTGTTATAGCGATCGTTCACAGACTTGAGTTACTTGCAACTTCTAAAAATTATCTTAGTTTTTTTATGGTAGTGTAAACTGCTATGATTCCAAACCCAAATTAGAGAAACTTTCAACATTAATTCATAAATTATGCAGTTTTAGGTAGTTCAATTATGACTGTTCTTCTCAAAGAAAAACCATTAGGATTCGCTTCTCGTTTAGTCAATGGCATTCTGGCAATAAAACCTTTGGCAAATTTTGCTAAAACAAGAGCTAGAAAGATGATGATAGATCGAGCGGAAGTGTTAGGTGTACCCTGGCGAAAAAATTTTGAGGAACTTAGTAAACGAAACTGGAATTCTGAATGGGATGCAGTGGCCAATAAACAAATTCAATATCCAGATTACTATGTGAATTCTTTTCATGCTTATGCGGAAGGTAATCTTAGTTGGCAAGCAGCCTGGGAAGTTGAATCGGCGGCTTATGCCGTCCATGCCAAAATATGGCCTGAAGCAGGTGCAAAAGGAGATGCCAAGCTCAGACAAAGTTATCATCAAATATTGCAAGAGCAGTTGATTACCAGCCCTAAAAATATCGTCGATCTTGGCTGTGGTGTGGGGATGAGTACCTTAGCGCTTCAAGATATTTATCCTCAAGCTCAGATTACAGGGGTTGATCTTTCTCCTTATTTTCTAGCAGTAGCCAGTTATCGAGCTTCTAAGGGGCAAAATGAAATTAATTGGCTTAATGTTGCGGCGGAGAATACAGGATTGCCTGATAATTCTTGTGATTTGGTTTCTGCTTGTTTAATGTTTCATGAGTTACCGGCGATCGCGTCTCAAAAGATTATCAGCGAAGCTCAACGGATATTACGTCCTGGTGGTCATTTAGCAATTATGGATATGAATCCGCGATCGCAAACGTTTGCCAAAATGCCTCCTTATATTTTGACTCTCCTCAAGAGTACAGAACCCTATTTGGATCAATATTTTGACTTAGATTTTGAAAAAACTCTTATCGAATCTGGATTTGTCAAACCGACAATTACCATTAGTAGTCCTCGACATCGCACTATAGTTGCTGAGCTGGCATCTAGTACAAAATCTTAATCAATTAGCCATTAGCAATTAGCCATTAGCAACAATCTTAATTAGGTTTCGCGATCGCCTGTGTCAAACGATCCAACATAATTGCTAACAATACAATACCTAATCCCCCAACAGCAGCTAGTCCCACATCCAAACGGCCAACTCCTTGCAACACCATTTGTCCTAACCCAGGAACCGCAATCATCGAAGTAACTACTGACATCGATAAGGCCATGAGAATAGATTGATTTACCCCGGCCAAAATAGTTGGCATTGCCAGAGGAATTTGAGCTTCCCATAATAATTGCCAGGGAGTTGAACCAAATGCGATCGCGGCCTCCATCACCTCGGGAGAAACCTGCCTGATTCCCAAATTAGTCAGCCGAATCAACGGCGGAATCGCAAAAATAATCGTCGCAATCACTCCAGGCACTTCTCCAATGCCAAATAGCATCACCACAGGAACCAAATAAACAAAAGACGGTAAAGTCTGCATCACATCCAAAAGCGGACGCACCAATCGCTCAACTCGATCATTTTTTGCACTAAGAATGCCAATAGGAATCCCCACCACCAGACAAAATGCGATCGCAGTAACCACTAACGCCAAAGAAACCATTGCCTGTTCCCAGATATCGACAAAACCAATTAAAGTCAAAGCAATGATGCTATAAATAGTGATTTTTTTTCCTGCTAATTGCCAAGCTATTAAACCAATCAATATGATGAAAATCAGAGGAGGAATTGCCTTAAAAGCCCATTCTATATTTTGCAATGTCCAACGAATCGGCAATCCAATTGCTTGAAAAAAAGGACGAAAATTATCCACCAAAAAATTAATAACTTCAGTAATCCAATCATCAAGGGGAATTGTATAAAGTTGAAACGGGTTGAGAATATTATCAGCAATAGTCATTAGTAATTAGTTCTTCGCTTTGTTTAAGCATTTTTCTGGTTTAGTTCTGGGCTTGTTTTATCCAACTATCGAATAACTCTTGATTATTAGCAACCCATTCTTGAGCATGACGCTGAATATCTTCTGGTTTATTTTCTCCTTCCTGAATGAGTAGACTTTCCCTATTAATATCTTCAGCAGGAATTTGCACTAATTCAAACCAATTTTTGACTATGGGATTAGCTGCTAAGAATTCCTTATTCGCTACAATGCGCTGTTCAGTTTGGGGAAAACCATGATTTTTTTCCCCGACCAAGGTATCCTCTTCGGTGATATTTTCCATCTCTTTCGGTAACGAGGTAAAAGGAACCTCTAGCCAAATTACATCTTGATCAGGTTTCAATATTGCACTAATCCAATGGGGATTATAGGCATAGAAAATAACTGATTCTCCCTGCTTATAGCGAGTAATACTATCTGCCAATAAAGGAACATATTGTCCTCTATCATGTTCTACCGTATCGATTAGTCCATAAGCTTCGAGATGATGATCGATAATCAGCTCACAAGCCCAACCCGCATTACATCCTACTAAATTGGCCTTGCCATCACCATCAGAGTCAAACAGCTTAGCAATTGTTGGGTCCTTTAACTGTTCTATATTAGTAATATTATATTGGTCTGCTGTTTTCTTATCAATTTGATATCCTTGTTTTCCATTGGGAGTGAGAATCCCCACTCCCTCTAATTTGGCTTCTCCCCCAGCATTTTTAAAAAATGTTTCATGTCCAGGATTATAGTAAATGACGCTATAGTCCAAATCTCCATTAGCTACGGAAATATAAATTGCTGGGTAATCAATTTCTTTAGGGGCTTCAACTTTATAACCAAGTTTTTCTAAGCCAATTTTGACAATCTCTGTTTGAAAATGCTCCTCTATCCAACTACTATGGGCAGTGCGTAGAGTTACTTGAGTTTCCGATCCATTCTCACTTTTATTGGAAGATTCAGGTGTTGCTTGGCAAGCGATCAGGCCTGCTAACAAAAGAAATGATAGTATTCTGAATCTAAAATTTAGTAACTGTTCAATGCTCATAGATGAAAGTAATTGTCAAAAAATTTTATAATCCGCCATTAGCCATTAGCTATTAGCCATTAGCTATTAGCAATGCCATATTATCTCCCCAAATCATGAAGTTGATTGATTACCTGAGCGCATTCTGCTGTGACCGCCTTTAATTCCTCTCGTTTCGTAGATTTTGGCGGTTCAACCAAATCTCCAATGCGAATCGTCAATGGTATTGGTTTGGGAAAAGATGAACCGGATAATATCCTTTCTGTGCCATACAAACTAACGGGAATTAGAGGAACTTGCGCCTTAGCAGCGATTAAGGCCGCACCAGATTTAGGGTTAGTTATTCTGCCATCTTTGGTGCGAGTACCTTGAAGGAAAATTCCTGCAATCCAACCAGATTCTAGAGCCTGAATCGTAGAACGAATTGCTGAGCGATCGCTGGTACGTCTATTAACTGGATAGGCACCATAAAGCGCGATCGCGTTTTTAAACACAGGAATTTGGAATAATTCTTGTTTCGCCATAAAAGCGACTGGACGACCGACACAATTGGAAATTATCGGTGGGTCGAAATAACTTGCATGATTACTAACCGCGATCGCTGCTCCTGACTTGGGAATTTTATCTGCTCCATGAATATTAGCACGAAAGTAAGTATGTAATAGCGGGCTAACAACTGGCCATTTCAACAGGTGGTAAAGTACTAAACTAGCAACAGGTTCTCGATTTTTCGCTACCACAACTGACTCGTTTTTAATTTCAATGGAACAAAATAATTCCCAAGCATTATACAAGATAGTCCTGGAAAAAATTCGTCAAGCTCCCAAGTTCCAGCTTACTTTCGCTGAATATATGGATTTGGTTTTATATCATCCTCAATATGGTTACTACAGTTCAGGAGCAGTCGGTATTGGCGCTAAGGGGGATTTTTTTACAGCGGTTTCTTTGGGGCAAGATTTTGGTGAATTGTTAGCCAAGCAATTATTTCAAATGTGGCAAAATTTAGATTACCCTGATAATTTTTCTTTGGTAGAAATGGGAGCAGGTAATGGAGAATTGGCAAAAGATATTATTACTTATTTACAAGAATATCATCCAGATTTTATAGAAGTTGCTAATTATACAATTATCGAAAAATCGCCTAAGTTACGACAAAGGCAACAGCAAAGCTTAAAAGAATTTTCTGATATAAATATTAGTTGGAAATCTTGGGAGGCGATTCCTGATAATGAGTTGATTGGTTGTTGCTTCTCTAATGAATTAATTGATGCTTTTCCTGTTCATCAAATAGTAATTAATAACCAAAAATTGCAAGAAGTATTTGTTACAGAAGAAGTAGGAAAAATTATAGAAAAATATGATGAACTTTCTACAGCTAGGTTACGGGAATATTTTGATTTGGTAGAAATAGATATTGCTCAACCAGATTATCTCCAAGGTTATCGTACTGAGATTAATTTAAAAACATTGGATTGGCTAGAAACGGTAGCCCAAAAGTTACAGCGAGGATATCTTTTAACGATTGACTACGGCTATCAAGCTGCTAAATATTATCATCCGCAAAGAAGTCAGGGAACTTTAAAATGTTATTATCAACATCGTCATCATAATAATCCCTATGTTAATTTGGGACAACAAGATATTACTAGTCATATTGATTTTACTGCTTTAGAAAATTATGGCACAAAGTTAGGATTAGAGACGGTTGGTTTTACGAAACAAGCAATATTTTTGATGGCTTTAGGGTTAAGCGATCGTCTTCAAGAATTATCTACAGGAAAATACAATATCCAAGAAATATTTAACAGAAGAGATGCCCTGCATCAACTAATTAATCCTAGTGGCTTAGGAGGATTTGGCGTTTTAATTCAAGGAAAAAATTTAGCTAAAGAACAATACAATCTTCAGGGACTAAAAATTATTTAACAGTATTTTATATAAAAAAGTATTTTAAA
>JBCCYD010000197.1:0-10808 GCA_039190385.1 Cyanobacteria bacterium P01_F01_bin.143
ATTAAAAAATTAGAACTCAAATTAAGTGTAGTTAAATTGGTGAGATTGCTTATTGACTCTGGTACTGTTTCTAATAAACTAGAACTCAAATTCAATACTTTGAGCTGTTGCTCTTGAGCTTCTCTTATTTTGTCCAGAAGATATTTTGGTTTATACATTTTTCAGTCTTAGAGGATTCCGCTCCGCGCCCCGAAGAAAGTTTTTTAGTGAATATTAACAGTTGCAGCGATTAGTTATCGGTGCTTTAGAGTGAAATTAAAAGTAACTTGACTTCAGGCGATCCATCATACTATTGCTATTAATAATTTAATTTACATTACATCACCAACAAAGTATATGCGAGCTGCGATCGCAGAATTCTCAATATTTTACATTGACACAAATACTAAATAGGAAAACGTTTCATCGCTGACACTGCATCCCGAGCATTATTGACCAAAACACTAGAAATAGAAGGAATTTGGGGAATTTGCAACAACACATCGATCGTCCGCCGTAACATCCTCACAATATCGCCCTCCGCCAGATTGGTATTCTCACATAACTCATTCCATTCCACACCCAATGCCCAATGCTCAGATAAACCCACCAATTCATATTCGCGCCAAATCGGGCAACCAACCCCATAACGATGTTGCACCTGAAACAGATGGGGACGTAATTCGCGCAAACTAGAAGTATGACCCTCTTCCTCTGGTTGCCGACGTTGAATACCCAAAGCTTCCAACACTTCTGGTGCTGGAACATATTCACACCAGATATCTCCCCGAGGAGTTTCTGTCACTAAAGCCGATACCGCAGCCGCTAAATGATGGGGTTCGAGATTATCCAATTCTCCTGAGCGAAACGCGATCGCGAGCCAAAGTTCATTATCTCCTCTAATAGTCGCCGCAGCTTTCCCCAAATCCGTAGGAGTATATTCTTCTAAAGCCGAAAACTCCTGCAAAACCTTAATCAAATTGAGAAAATCTTCCCAATAATAAGACTGATTTAATTTATGTTTTTGATATTTAGACTGACTTTTATGGAGCTTTTTACGTAGGAAATCCCGTTTTTGTTGCTTTTTCAATAATTGATTGAGATTCTTGTATTTATTGAGAGGATG
This sequence comes from Cyanobacteria bacterium P01_F01_bin.143, assembly GCA_039190385.1. Classification (GTDB taxonomy): domain Bacteria; phylum Cyanobacteriota; class Cyanobacteriia; order Cyanobacteriales; family Xenococcaceae; genus Xenococcus. The sequence continues at coordinate 1,106 of JBCCYD010000197.1, forward strand.
GGTGTCCAATTGCTCCTGAATCTGCTCCATTTTTTGCTGTTGCGCAACAACTTCTGGTGCCGGAGCTTGGGGAATTAGATAGTTACCAATGTTATTCGCCGCAATAGCACTAGTTTCTCCTCCTGGTTGTAACCTTCCGAGACGAGGTTTTTCCAAATGCGGCAATAAAACCGATTCTAGTTCTTGAATTGGCATTTCTCCTTCATTAATCTCACTAATATCAGTATTAGCTGCCACATACCAATTATTATCAATACTTAAACAAACTAAATTCTCAGCCTGTCCTGAACCTGGTATTTTTGTGACAATCACCGCAGCGAGGGGAGATGATAGCCGAATATGTTTGCCCTTGAGCCCAACAATTCTCCCTGGTAATAATTGAGCAATTAAAGGTTTAATCGCTTTTTTCCTAGTAGCTTCTGCTTGTTGTTTGAGAGTATCAAATAGTCGATTTTCTTCTTGGAGTCGTTCTTTAATCTTTTGATAACTAGCGAAATCATTTTGGGAAATCATGGCCAGTTCCACATCGAGTTTAGCCATTTGGGTAGTAATTTCCGCGATCGCCTGTTGTTCAGGAGCGAGTTTCTTCTGGGCTAAATATTCGGCAAAGCTTTTGGCTAGTAATTCTTTAACTTCATCCAAACTATGTTTTTGCAACAGGTTCAACACCATGCCATAGGAAGGAGTAAAGCGACTCATTAAAGGCTCAGGACTAGATGTTGCTAGATAAACAGCTTCAGGAGCACCTTCAAAGGGAGTTTGCAAGGTTACCACATGACCCACGGGATCTTTCCCCCGACGACCAGCACGCCCGGCAATTTGTAAAAATTCTGACGGCGTTAACATCCCATGTCCTGCATCAGTACGTTTGGAAAGAGCTGATATTACTGTTGTGCGAGCTGGCATATTAATTCCAGCGGCAAGAGTTGCTGTGGCAAAAACAATTTTGACCAGTCCCAGTTCAAATAATCTTTCGACTAATTCTTTCCAGGCGGGTAATAATCCTGCATGGTGGGAAGCAATGCCTCGCAGTAGAGGTTCAACTTGTTCAATTTTAATGATTTGGGATTGATTGGTGAGAAATTGCCATAATAGATATTTTTGATTGGGATTGGCAGTGAGATAACTGGAGAGATTAGCTGCTGCGTCGGTATTAGCGGCAATATATTCTCGGATTAGATTATGAAGTTCGGGGTTCTTTTGGGCAAAATGATCTAGTAATGCTTGTTGTAAAGACTCATTGCGATCAAGGAAAAAATGTAAAAGGAAGACTTCAATTTGTTGGGCTTCTTGGGTGTTAACCAGGCTAATATTATCTAATTGTTCTACCGCGCGATCGCATCCCCGACGACTAAAGATAATATAGATCGCTGGCAACATATCTTTGGTTTTCAGCTCTCGTAAGACCCGATAAGTATTGGGACAATCTCGAAGTTTGAGTCTTTTTCTTTTGCTGCCTCGTTTGGGAATTAGGGATTTTAGTTTGGGATTGAGTTTAGTTTGTTTAGTATTTAGTAGCGGATACATCTGGTTGCGATCGCAGAAGAAATAGCGCAAGGGCACAGGACGAAAATCGGAATTGACTAACTCACAATCATATTCGCGCTGGCCATTAGTATTTCTCACCTTTACTATCCAATCAGTTAGTTCTTCAGGATTACCCACAGTTGCTGATAAGGCGAGTATTTGGATTTGTGGTGGTGTATAAATAATGCATTCTTCCCACACCGTACCGCGACCACGATTGCCCAGATAATGACATTCATCTAAAACAACTACTTCTAAATTTTCGAGAGATGTGCCGACCTGTCCGATGGGAGTTTCGTAGAGCATATTCCGAAAAATCTCGGTGGTCATGATGATGATATCGGCATTGGCATTGATAATAATATCTCCTGTAATCAAGCCCACGCTGGTGCCATTGTCGGTGCCAAATTGATTTTGAAAATCTCGAAACTTTTGATTGGAGAGAGCTTTTAATGGTGTGGTGTAGAAAACTCGTTTGCCTCTGGCTAAGGCGCGATAGATTGCATATTCCCCAATTAGGGTTTTTCCCGAACCAGTGGGGGCACAAACGACCACAGATTTATCCGCATTCAGAGCCGCGATCGCTTGATGTTGAAACTCGTCTAATTCAAAAGGAAATAATTCTTGTAAATTTAATTCAAAGGTAGATTTCATCTAGTTTTTTAATGCTTAGATCTCTTATTGTAGTGATTAATGACCCCAAATGTACTATTAATCATAAATTGGGAGGCCAAATAGTATTTCATAAAACACTCTTTATAGTATTCAAAAACATGCTAAGACTCATGTTAATATTTTTTTACAGTATTTATTAACACATCTTGATCAGGTCTTAATAGCTATTATTCGTTAAAAACGGATACAATAAATTTACTAATTCACCCTAAAGCTGAATTTATTTTTTAGCCTATACAAGGCTTTTCTGAATCTTGGAGGGTGAAATGTGAGGTTTAAATTCAAGAAAAAGAAAATTGAATTACTTTATACAGAGGAAAAAGATGCTCATAAATATCCTGGAGTTGTCGATGACTTCTTTGAAGTTATGGCAATTATTGCCGCCGCCACAAGTGAACAAGATTTATACGCCAATAAAGGACTAAGATTTGAAAAACTTTCTGGGAAAAGAGGGAAAAAGAATCAAAGATCATTACGTCTAAATAAGCAGTGGCGATTAATCGTAACACTTGAGAAAGATGAAACAGGAAAATATATTTTCATCATTGATATTGAAGATTATCATTAGAACAAGAAAGCGGTGATTATTAAGATGAATAAAGTTTTAACCCCAGCAAGAGCAATATCACCAGGACGTATTTTACAACGAGAACTCAACGCTCGTGCTTGGACACAAAAAGATTTGGCTGCTATCATACAGCGTCCACCACAAGCGATTAACGAAATAATTAAAGGAACAAAACAGATTACTCCAGAAACAGCTAGAGAATTATCAGCTGCATTAGGTACTACGGCAGAATTTTGGACTAATTTAGAAGCGAATTATCGTTTACATCTAGCAAAAAAAAGCACAAAGAACAGGAAATTGAACGTAGGAGTCGTTTGTATTCTCTTGCTCCAATTTCTGAATTGACTAAACGTCAATGGATAAAACCTACAGAATCTTTAAATGAGCTAGAGCAATCTATCTGTGAATTTCTGGATATTACATCACCTCAAGATACTCCTCAACTCTCAGTTAATTTTCGTCATAGTCCAATTCCTGAAGCAGAATATAATGCAAAAATTGCTTGGTGTAAAAGAGTCGAACAATTAGCAAGTAAGCAAAAACTGAAAGAGTTTCAGCTAGATAGACTCAAAGAAGCAATTCCCCATATTCTTAGCCACGCAGAAAGAGAAGAAGATGTAGCCTCTGTTCCCCAGCTTTTAATGGATTTAGGTGTTCACTTTATAATTGTCAAACATTTAAATAAAACATATTTAGATGGTGCTGCTTTTTATTTTAGAAATCATCCTGTAGTCGCTCTTACCCTTAGACATAATCGCATTGATTATTTTTGGTTTAGCCTTATGCAAGAACTTGGCTATATCATTGCTGGGCACCAAGGAATTTATTTGAATAACCTAGAAGATCTTGAAGCCAATCCAGAAGAAGAGAAAGCAAATAAACTTGCTCGTAATTGGTTAATTGACGAAAAAGCTTTAAATTCTTTTATCGTTAACACTCAACCAAAATTTTCTAAAAAAGCTATAGCTAATTTTGCTCACGAACAAAATAAACATCCAGGTATTATTCTGGGTCGTCTTCAGCATGAAGGTTTAGTCCCCTATAGTAATTTACGAATGTTATTAGTTAAAGTTAAACCTTTCTTGTCTGAGTGGATTTATGATTAAACTATTCAAATTTATTCTACTTCCAGAGTTCGTAAACGATTTAAAGCTGCTGCTAATTCAAAACGACGAAACAAGGCCAAATCTCCTTGAGTAAAATCTGTCAGTATATCCAAACCTTGTTCGTGAATATCTATCATTACTAAATCTAAAATCTCGGGAATGGTAATTTGACGGTCTAAATAATGCTTTTTGGCATACACGATCGCGTGAGCAATCGCTCTCAATTGTGCCGTATCAACAATCTGCTCCACCGCTGCTAAATCAATCTCTTCGCTGCCAAAAGCAATCTCATCCAAATCTCTAACCTTAAGCTTAACTGACCTTCTATTACTACTAGGATCAATACTACTTTTAAGAGGAATTCTTGAGGTAATCTCGCCAAAGGAAGTTCCACCTTCAGCATTACGGTTACTGGGATATTCTTTCGCGATCGCCTTGGCCTGTTCCGTAACATCATAGGGCTGATAATTATCCATAGCGATCACCGTATCGGCAACTTCAAAATAATCACCACTGCCTCCCATCACCAGAATAGTAGAAACTCCATAATCACTATATAGCTGACGCACTTTATCGATAAAAGGCATAATAGGTTCCTTTTCCTTGGAAATCAACATTTGCATTCTGCGATCGCGGATCGTAAAGTTAGTCGCCGAAGTATCTTCATCAATCAATAATAATTGAGCATTTGCCTCTAAAGCTTCCATAATATTCGCCGCTTGAGAAGTACTGCCACTGGCATTCGTCGTTGAAAAAATCCTCGTTGATTTCCCTCCAGGCAACTGATTGATAAAAGGAGAGATATTTACCCCCGCAATACTCCGTCCATCTTCAGCCCGAATTTTCACTGCATGAGGATTAGTCACCACCAATTCTCGACCGTCTCCAGGAATATGATTATAAACTCCCAATTCTATTGCTTGCAGTAAAGTTGATTTGCCATGATATCCTCCACCAACAATAAGCGTAACTCCGCCCGGAATTCCCATGCCTGTAATCTTGCCTCGGTTAGGGCAATCAAACTCAACTTCCAAAGAAGATGGCGACATAAATGAGATGACATTTTCAGCTAAAGGACGATTATCAACTCCCGTACGACGAGGTAAAATTGCCCCATTAGGCACAAAAGCCGTTAAGTTTCTACTAGATAATTGCTGACGAATCCAATCCGCATCTTCTACTTTTTCGACTTGCTCTTGAATAGCTTGGGCATCAAGGGATTCGTACAACAAAGCTTGTTCGACAATATTGGGAATATCTTCGCATAACATAGCCGCTGCTTGGCGGCCTAATATCCTTCTGCCTCTAGCTGGGAGACCAACAACAAAGCGAACTTCTAGGTAATTATCATCAATAAACGCGGAAGTTCTAGCCAGTACTTCTTGTTTGACAGATGCGATCGCTATTAAGCCACTTTTTCCTGTGCCGCGTCGTGAACTTATTTGATGGGCACAGAAATGAAACTGGCGGGTTAGATAATCTCGTAGGGCAATTTCTCGGCTTGGGGTTTTATATAAATTCTTGGGAAATTTCGCGATCGCCTGAGGAATCTTAACCCGAAAACGGCTAGGAGAAGCAAAAGGGTCTCCTTGAACATAGTCAATAATTAAGGTGAAATCGGGGAATTGATAGTTACCTTTAATCTCTTTATAGGCTTTATAACTGGCTCCATCAAGTTTGAGTAAAGAAGAGCGAAGATGATTATTAGACATAGCTTAATTATCTGAAAACAGAATTGCTAGAGAAACGAAGCTTAAAGAATCATAAGATTTTAGAGGGAAATATCAACTGGTAGTAATATCATCTAGGACGATTTAAGTAGTAATCAGTTCTTATTTTCAAGCTTTAAGGAGGAAAAAATGGCTCTAGAAAAATTTATTGAAGATAAACTTAATCAATATGCAAAAACCATTATCGACAAAGGCACAAAATCAGACGAACATGCCTTGGGAGAGCTGAGCTTCTACATGGCATTGCGTAGGGTTACGACCGGCAAAGCAACACCTCAAGATATTGGGATGATGGATGCAATCAACGATACCTTACAGGAAAAAGGAATTATCGATGAGAATAGTACCTTCTTAAAATAGACTTGATTCTGCCTGTGCAACTTTTATTGAGTTATTAATTTTGCGTAATCAAGGCTCAGTTTTTGATTAACTTCTAGTAAGTTGCACATCCTGTAATTTTTTTGATGGGTTAAAGTTGTTCAATTAAGAGATTTAATTCCTCTTCTTTAGCAATTTGTCCTTGTTGCTTATAAAGATCCCGAGCTGTTTCAAAGGAAAGAAGAGCATCTTTATTTCTACCTCGGCCTTGCAAAGACAAACCTAAATTATGGTGAAAAAGAGGATTGTTGGGGCTAAGTTCAATCAGTTTGCGATAAGTTACAATAGCTTCAAAATAATTTTCTTGAGCTAAGAGGATGTTTCCTAGATTAGCTTGAGCTTCAAGAAAATTTGGCTCTAGTTTAATAGTTCTTTGATAAAATTCTAAGGCTCCGTCCAAATCGCTTTGTAGATGAAGAATTGTGGCGATTTTAAAAAAAATTATTTCATTATTGGGATGAGATTTGGCCGCAGATTGCAATGTTTGGAGACCCGATGCTATGTCATTTTGATTAAGGAATGCCGTTGCTAATTGCAATTTGAGATTAGCATTCAGGGGCTCTTGGTCAATTTCGTCTTGGATAAACGCGATCGCTTCTTGATAACGTTCTTGTTTTAATAAAGCAGTAGTAATAATGCTGCGAGCTTTTTGATTATTAGGATCTAGGGTAATAATGCGATAGTAACTATCGATCGCGCGATCGTATTCTTCATTTCGTAGTAAGACTACGGCCAATCCTACATGATTATCAACATTTTCTGGTGCTAGCCGAATTGCCTGTTCATAAGCTGATGCTGCTTGCAGATTATCTCCCGAATTGCCCAAACTATAGCCCAAAGCGTAATAAAATTCTGAATTATCAGGTTCCAACGCGATCGCTTTTTGATAAGCCAGGGCTGCTTCAGAATAGTTTTCCAGTAATGCTTGGATATAGCCAATTCCCGAAAAAATCTTGGCATTTTCCTTTTCTACCGAAGCGGCATATTGATATACAGATAATGCTTTTTGATAATCTTGTAAGTCGACATATTTCTTCCCCTGCTCTAATAATTCATACAGTTGTTGGCCCTGTAATTCCTTTTGCTGATTATTAGAGACCGAAGTATTTTGAGCACTCAAAGGAGATATTGCTACAAGACTAGCTAAGATAGCACCAGAAAATAAGAGAGGAAGTTTCGTGATCGCTTTGATTTTTAACACCGTTAATTTTCTAAACTTTTCAATAGCAAAATATCTGAATAATATTCAAGGTATAACCGATAGTTTTCGGTTTTGCCAACTATTCAATTTTTAGTAATGAAGTGTACAGTATTTCACTATCTTTGTCTCTAATCGAGTTCTTTACATTTGCTACAACCCAAACTGATAACTGTTCAATGGTCAATGTTTAATGTTCAATGTTTAATATTCAATGGTCAATGGTCAATGTTTAATGTTTAATGTTAAATGTTCGACCATCATTTTGATCAGATCTGGCATTGTATATTTAGCTTCCCAACCCAATTTTTCCTTAGCTTTAGTGGGATTTCCCTTACTAACTGCCAGATCCGTCGGACGAAGCAAACTAGCATCTGTAATCACAAGCTCTCGCCAATCTAAACCGACACAACTAAAAGCCCTAGCAACCAATTCTTCCAAAGAATAACTATGTCCTGTAGCGATGACATAATCATCAGGCTCATCTTGTTGCAACATCAGATACATGGCCTCCACATATTCAGGAGCCCAACCCCAATCTCTTTTAATAGAAATATTTCCCAAATGAAGTTTTTCCTGACTTCCCTGGGCAATTCTGGCCGCTGCCGAGACAATTTTTTGCGTCACAAATCTTTGTGGTCTTAAGGGTGATTCATGGTTAAATAAGATGCCAGAGCAAGCAAAAATATTATAGGCTTCACGATAGTTAGCTACTTGCCAGAAAGCGGTTGCTTTTGCTACAGCATAGGGACTTCTGGGACGAAAAGGAGTATTTTCATCAGCAGGGTAATCTCCCATATCTCCAAAACATTCGCTGGAGCCTGCGTTATAGAATTTAATCGGTGCGTTGATAAAACGAATTACTTCTAAAAAATTTAAAGTCCCTGTAGCAATGCTTTCGAGGGTTTCTACCGGCTGGCTAAAAGATAATCCGACAGAGGTTTGTCCTGCTAGATTATAAATTTCATCGGGTTGAGTTTTGGCAATGACCTGTAAAACACTACGAAAATCTGTCGGAACTAAGGATTCATACTGAATTTTGTCTTTGATGCCTAAAGTGATGAGATTACGAAAAGACGAGACTTGAGCGTCTCTCGATGTGCCGATGACAGTGTAACCTTTTTCCAGTAATAATTTAGCTAAATATGACCCATCTTGACCTGAAACCCCACAAACTAAAGCTTTTTTCATAATAATTATTTTTGAACAACTGTCACTGTAGCAATCCTACTTTATTCAAAAGATCAGATCGCAAAACCTTAAAATTTATTGCGTACTTAATTAAAATTTAATGATTTGGTAATTTGATATCATATAATATCAATCTAAGTTTGCATCAACTCGCCATAACTTTACAGTGAGAACATTTCAATGCAACAGGAATACTCAAAATCATGTAATCATATTTCGTCCCAGCAAATTAATCAGAATATCACCCAAGAGATGAGAAAGTTTGACTTAGAAACTCAAATTAGAGCTGGAGACAGTTATTCTAGGTTACAAGTTAATAGCGAGCTGAGTTCTTTAGGCAAAGTTTTGAGTTGGTTTGAAAGCTTGAAAGATCCTTTAGTTCCTCGTCGAATCTGGATTGAATGTCAAACTGTTTTAGGAGAAGCCTTTGATAATGTAGTTATTCATGCTCATAAAGATTTACCTTCTACAACGACTGTGGAAATAGGAATCAAAATTTTGAGTCAATTAATCATTATCAAAGTTTGGGATCAAGGTCCAGGATTTGATCTAGAATCTCAAAGATACAAAGTTTCTCAAGGCGTAGATGATTATGCTGAGCATGGTCGAGGGGTACAAATCTTAGAAAAGGTTGCAGATTACTTTAGTTATTTTTCTGTACCGAATGGGAGGAATTGTTTATTGATTCTCAAGTTTTTTGATGAGCAATCTCACCTCAACCACCAACCTTTATCTTTAAACTGCTTTTCCGATGAGTTGGTCTCCCTTGAAGAGATCGATGGGGAGTGTCAACTTTAAATATTAAGCAATGAGTAAAAAAATCGAAATCATTCAGCCTGCTGGCATTGTAGATGGGATTATTGGCAATGAACTACGTCAACAAGCGATCGCATTAGTCCAACAGGAAACAGATATTATCTTAATTGATTGTCAAGACATCACATTTATGAATAGTGCAGGGATTGGCGCTTTGGTTGCTGCACTCAAAGCAGTGAAAAATGCTGGAGGAGAATTTTATCTTTGCTCTTTAAATAATCAAGTACAAATGATTTTTTCCATGACCAAAATGAATCGAATTTTTCAGGTATTTACTGATAGGGAAGAGTTTCAAGGGAAATTTGCTAATGGCTAATTGCTAATGGCTAATTGCTAATTGGGGTGTATCTAACAAGATATGAAAATCATTATAGTATAGCCCTTCTCAAAATGGTGAGATACAGTAACAGGAATGGGCAAACCAATTACGAATATCTTTCAAAGATACTTGGGAATAAGCTTTCGAGATCGCTAAAGCTAAATCCTTATATGTCCTAGCAGCAATAGAACGTAG
>JBCCYD010000198.1:0-10752 GCA_039190385.1 Cyanobacteria bacterium P01_F01_bin.143
CTAATATCATATTCAGTTGTTCCTTCCAATGCTAATTGAGCTAGTATCTTGCCAACCAGTGTAGTAAATTTAAACCCATGACCAGAAAATCCTGCCCCAAAGACAATATGAGAATAATTAGGATGAGAATCGATTATAAAGTTTTTATCAGGTGTTACAGTATAAAGACAGCGACGAGTAGAAATTAAGTTCCCAGCTGCTCTTGGAATATATTGACGTAAAAAATTTCGAATTTTTTCTAACCAATCTATGCTAGTAGCATAGTTTATTTCAACAGGATCATCAATCGTCTTCCAACCATAAAATGTGCTAATTTTAAGACCAAAATTCTCATGTTCATGGGGAATACCATAAGGCATTTCACCATAATCGCCGTTCATATGAGCAAGAAAGATCGGAAAACTTCCTGGCTTAAATGCTTTTGAATCCTGTGTTTGATAAAAACCTAACTGACAAGGCATAATTTTTAGTGGAATATTAATATCAAGGGAAGCTAATAAAGCTTTTGTCCAGCTTCCTGCTGTAATTACAAGTCTTTCTGCATAATACGTATCCGTTGCTGTTTTGATTTCTACGCTATGACTACTAGGAATAATTTGTTTTACTGGACTGTGTTCGACAACTTTTGCTCCCAGTTTTTGAGCTAAATGGATATGAGCCAATACACATCGTGAAGCCCTTAATAAACCTGTTTTAGATTGAAATAATGCTTCCATACCATCATCTAAACAGAATTGAGGAAAACGTTGACTAACTTCATCAGATTTAAGATATTCATAATCTAACTTAGCTCTGTCCATGCTTTGCTTGAGGGTTTGAAAGCTCTTTTGGCTAGGATATCCAAAATCTAGTCCTCCAGTCTTCAGATATAGTTTCTCTCCTGCTTTTTTCTCTAGATTCAACCATAAGGGATAAGCAGCTCTCATTAATTCTATGTAACTAGGATTATCGTATGCGTAACGAATCACTCGGGATAAACCATAAGAACTCCCTTTCTTATGATTTATTTCAAACTGATCCAATAGCAAAACTTTTTGCCCTGAAGCTGCAAGATAGTAAGCAGAAGCACTTCCCATTCCGCCTGCTCCCAAAACAATAGAATCAAATATTTGTGCCATCTTAATAAATTAGGAAAATTTTTATAGATCTAAAAACTAATACATAAGGATTGGTAATGAGGAAATGAAATCTAACTCATTACCCATTACTCATTACTCACCCCAATCATGTCATTAATCATCGTTAGTAATTCTTGAGAAGCTCGGTTGATTTTCTTGACATCAGATATCAAAGTTTGATCGCTTGCGGTTGCCAAAATTTGTTGGCAATAGTTGATTATCGAATTCGTGGGCACTTGCATTTGATCCTGGACAGATTGCTCAGTTAATAATCTTGGCAAATCCAATTCATAAAATTTTAAAGTTTCATTACTAAGCAGAGTTTTAATTAAAGACATTAACGCAATTGTGCATTCTCTAATTTGTTGCAGCTCATGGTAATTTGTCTGCTCATTTGCCAGTTCTAGATCCTCTAAAAGCATTTCACTATAGCCAAGAATGACATTAAGAGGAGTCCGCAATCCGTGACGTAGATTTGAGATTGCAGTCATACTAGAATTCTCATCAGTTGACATGTTAAAATCCTCCGCTCCTACAATCTAACTCTTTAAACCTAACATCTGTTGGAGCGAAGTGACGACACTCCCTAGACAAATATCTTAATTTTTTCTAGGAGACGAGATAATTCAATAGGTTTAGTATCGTAATCATCACAACCAGCCTCCAAAGCCTTTTCGCGATCGCCAGACATAGCATGGGCCGTCAAAGCGATCGTAGGAATCCCGCAGGTTTCGGGGTCAGATTTAATCGTCTTAGTCGCTTCCCAACCATCCATCACCGGTAAACTCATATCCATTAAAATTAGATCAGGAGACTCAGATTTTGCCATAGCAACACCCACCGCGCCATCAATGGCAATTATCACCTCATAGCCCCTTCTTTTCAGCCTGCGAGACAACATATCTCGGTTCATCTCATTATCTTCTACGAGTAAAATTTTCGGCATAACTAATCTCCTCAATAAGATTTATTTATCAATGGATTGAACAATTTTGCACTTCATGTTTCTTGTAATAGCCTCCGATAGAAGACTCTGTAATTCTTGAAGCAATATAGTACGCTGAGAACCTCCTTTCTGAAAGATTTGTTTAACTCTGCCCTGTAACTGTTGCCTCTCAAGTAAAGTTAATTCCTTAGCAGTTAAGATAATCACAGGAATAGAACTCCATTTAGGATTTTGGCGTAGTCTACTCACTAATTCAAATCCGTCTATTTCAGGCATCATCAAATCAGAAATAATAAGTTCAGGAATCTCATGGTCAAGAATCTCAAGAGCTTGACGACCATTTTCTGCTTCCAAAACCTTGGCACTATAATCCAGTAATTGACGATGCAATAAGTTCCTCGTATCAGGTTCATCTTCGACGATCAAAACTTTATCAAAAGTTGCTTGAGAATTATACTTATGTAAAATGTTTCTTAAATTGTTTTTGCCAATGGGCTTCATAATATAATCAGCCGCGCCCAAGGCATAGCCTAAATTCTGATTATCCACCATCGTCACCATGATGACGGGAATCTGAGAAGTCTTAACATCAGCCTTGAGAGCTGCCAGCACAGCCCAACCATCCAAACCAGGCATCATAACATCAAGGGTGATCGCATCTGGTTCGAGGCTTTTGGCTAAGCGAATACCTTCGGCTCCACTATTAGCAGTGCGAACCTGGAAGTTTTCCTTAGTCAAAAAACGTTCTATTAAATCATGAACCGTAGGATCATCATCAATGACTAAAACAATATTGCGATCAGTCTCTGCCGGAATAGACGACTGGTCACTATTGGCAACTACTTCAACTGTAGTTGTTTTCTGAACCTGAATCGGTAATTTAATAGTGAAGGTAGTTCCTTGATTAATTTCACTTTCTACCGATATATCACCTCCCATCATTTGACAGAATTTTTGGGTAATGGTTAAACCTAAACCTGTGCCACCATATTTACGAGTTGTCGAGGCGTCCGCTTGAGTAAAAGCTTTAAATAATCTAGATATCTGCTCTTTGGTCATGCCGATCCCCGTATCGCTAACTTGGAAATTGATCCAATCTTCACCTTGATGACGATAGCGGTTTAAAATTAAAGTAATCGTACCATTTTCTGTAAATTTACTGGCATTACTAAGTAAATTAAATAAAATTTGCCGAACTTTGGTCAAATCGGCATAAATTGTTGTCAAATCATCAGCAATGCTCAGCTTAAATTCATTGTTATTTTTCTCAAGTAATGGTTTAACTGTGGCCACAACATCTCGGATCAAATCATCAATCTCAAAAGTTTCTAAATACAACTCCATCCGACCAGCTTCAATTTTTGAGAGGTCGAGAATATCATTAATTAGACTCAACAGATGTTTTCCAGCACTGTGAATTTTCTGAATATCGGGAATAAAATCTTCTTGTCCAATATCTTCGGCTTCTTCCTGTAACATTTCGCTATAACCGATAATCGCATTCATAGGAGTCCGTAACTCATGACTCATGTTCGCCAAGAAGCTACTTTTCGCCTGATTAGCTTGTTCGGCTACTTTTCGTGCCTTACTCGCTTCTTTAATACTTTGAGCCAGCTCGGCTGTTCTTTGTTGAACTTTATGCTCTAAAGTCTGATTGTAATCAGCTAATCGATCATGGGAAATAGCAAGTTCTTGTTTGGCTTGTTCTAGTTCGATTTCTCTTTGTTTTTGAATCTCTAGCGCTTTTCCTAGGGCAATTTCTGCCTGTCTGCGTTCTTTTATTTCTCTTTGTAATTGTTCGTGATTTTCTAATTGGCGAAAAACCTCATCGAAAGTAGCTGCGAGAAAACCAATTTCATTATTCGGAATAGAAGATGGTAGGGAGAAAAAACCTTTCTTTTTACTTTCTCCTAAAGATTGGTGCAAGTCATTTAAGGGTGCGAGGATAATTCGATGAATCAAAAGACCCATAAAACAGAGAATTACCACTGTCCCCACAGCCATTGTGACCGTAGAAGTGAGAAAAGTACGTTGAGCATTCTGCTGTATTTGCTTGAGATCTATGCTGACAATTGCCAGACCTCGTTTTCCTGGATTCTGGAAATAAATACTACTAAAAGGCAAAATATAGATCAAGAAATCTTCCCCATCTGGACTAACTACTTGAATATTGTCTTCAATTCCTGTTTCAGCCGCTTTCTTCATTGCCGACTGGAGTTCAAGATTCGCTGTATAGGGTTTTCCATTTTGCTGACTAGAACTATGGGCAACAGTAATGTCTTCTGGATTAACAATCGCTATTTCTTCAACCGTTTCCAGGGTGGCGTAATTTTGCACTATCCGTCTTAAAACTTCTGTATTCCCTAATTCGATCATTCCTTCTGTAGCAAATTCTAAACCATGAACAATCGATTGAGCTCTTTGTTGTACCTGGGCTTCTAAGTTAGAGCGAATCAAGAGATAGTTAATCCCTAGGGTGGCTAAGCCGACAGTTATAAATGACAGCCCAAAGCCACTAAGGAGTTGTTTCGATAAATTACGTCTATATTGCGGGGAAGGTTGATTCATAGGACACCGTTGCTGTTAATCTCCTGGATTGAAATTTTTTTAATTTATGACATGCTTTAGGCTTGCCACCTCGCAATAGCTTCCATCACAGTTGTGCCATCTATTTGGACATCTTTCCTGATGATGCGACCATGCCTGGGATCTTCTCTCAGTAATTCGGCAAGTTGTCCTAATGCTTGGTTTAAACGCCCTTCGGGTTTGAACATCCGTGTGTTCATGGCAATATCACCTTTTTCTAGACCGGCGTAATCTCGAGCAAAAGATCCTGGAGTTTGATCTAATTGTTGACTGACGATCGCGTAAACTTCATCTGGGTTATTTTCCAGGGCTGCCATAATATCAAACCACGTCACAATAAACCTGGTTAATTCCTCGTTTTTATTTCTGAGGATTTCCGAACGTGTTATCAAACCATCAATAACCAAACTATCAATATCTTTGGTTGTATAGACGATATTTCCCTGAATATTTTCAGCTGTATTACTTAGTAGAGGTTCCCAAACTACTGCTGCATCTAAAAGTCCCTTTTGCATTTTCTGCACGGCAGCTTGATTAGATATATTGTCAATATCGATATCTTTTGGCTCTAGATTATGCAATTTTAGAGCTTCTAATAAAATTAGATGATTGACTGTTCCCAGTTTGGCCCCAATTTTTTTATTTTTTAGTTCGGAAACAGATTTTAAGTTGGGCTGGGCGACAATTCCATCAGAGCCGGAGGAGATATTTGTGACCAACACAAATACTGGTTTGTCATTACCCGGATCGACTTGTTTTACTTCCCAAAGCGTACCAAAAGCTGCATCGATAGAACCGCGAAGCATTGCCCGAGCAGCATCTGACCCATTTTGAAATCTTACTAGCTCAACTTCTAGACCCCTTTGCTTAAATAGTTCTAGTTCTTGAGCGTAGAGTACAATATCAAATCCTGGCCAATTGTTAATACCTATCTTGAAGGTTTTAAGATCATTATTTTGTGGGAAAACACAACCATGAATTATTAAGGGAAAAATTAGTGCAACAAGAAATAAGGTTAATAGCGAAAGCCATGATTTAATTTTTGATTTATTCTTATTCCACATAATTGCATTTTCATACAGAATCTTTAGTATTGTTTGTAGATTAAATATGATTAAAAATCAAGATCTACACATAACTACACAATTACTATGAACTTGGGAGTACTTTAGCAATGTAAACTAACAAATGCACTCAAAAATTGCTATAAAGAAATTACAAAAATGACAGGTTTAACAGAAACTCCTTTGCTTTTAAAGGCAGCTCGTGGTGAAAAGGTGGATCGTCCTCCTGTTTGGATGATGCGCCAAGCGGGGAGATATATGAAAGTTTATCGGGATTTACGGGAAAAATATCCCAGTTTTCGGGAACGCTCGGAAAATGCCGAGATTGCTATTGAAATTTCTCTGCAACCCTGGGAAGCTTTTCAGCCCGATGGGGTAATTATGTTTTCTGATATTTTAACTCCTTTACCTGGTATTGGTATTGATTTTGATATTGTTGAGAGTAAAGGCCCTTTGTTTGAAACTCCGATTCGGACTCAAGAACAGATTGATCAGCTTCACGCGCTTGATCCAGAGAAGTCTTTACCTTTTATTAAAACTATTCTGCAAACTCTTAAATCAGAAATTAATAATCAATCTACTTTATTGGGTTTTGTGGGTGCACCTTGGACTTTGGCAGCTTACTCCATTGAGGGCAAAGGCTCAAAGAATTATTCTGTTATCAAGGGCATGGCCTTTAACCAACCTGAGATGTTGCATGGGTTTTTGAGTAAGATAGCAGATGCGATCGCGGTTTATGTCCGTTATCAAATTGATTGTGGAGCCCAAGTCGTCCAGCTATTCGATTCTTGGGCAGGATATTTAAGTCCCATGGATTATGCTACTTTTGCTTTACCCTATCAGCAGCAAGTGGTACGCCAAGTCAAGGAAACTCATCCTGATACCCCTTTGATTCTTTATATTAGTGGCAGTGCTGGTGTTTTGGAGAAAATGGGTCAATCTGGAGTTGATATTGTCAGTGTGGATTGGACTGTGGATATGGCCGATGCTAGAAGAAGATTGGGACCGGAGATGAAAGTGCAGGGTAATATTGATCCGGGAGTTTTATTTGGTTCTCATGACTTGATCCGCGATCGCATTCACGATACGGTGCGCAAAGCGGGAAATCAGGGCCATATTATGAATCTGGGTCATGGTGTTTTAGTGGGTACGCCAGAAGATAATGTTCGTTGCTTCTTTGAAACTGCTAAAGGGTTGAAGTATTGAATTGGGTAATGGGCATTAGTTTACTAGCTTTTTAGCTATTACTTATGCCTTTTTCACTCCTAAACACTATAATATGAGACAAGTTGAAAGACATATAGTGAAAGAAAATAGTCGTTTCTGGAAAGAGATTGACCGATTATGTTTTCTATCTAAAAATCTTTATAACTATGCCAATTATTTAGTACGTCAATCCTTCATATTTGACCATGTTTATCTGGGATATGACAAAGTTTATCATCTAGTAAAAGAGCATCCAGACTACCAAGCCTTACCAAGAAAAGTTTCTCAGCAAGTACTAAGAGTTTTAGCTCAAAACTGGAAGTCCTTTTTTGAAGCAAGTAAAGCTTATAAGGAAATACCAAGTAAATTTACTGGAAGACCAAAACTTCCTAAATATAAACATAAAACTCAAGGAAGAAACTTACTGATTTACACTATTCAATCAATTAGCAAGCCTTGGCTAAAAAAGGGAATAGTGAAATTATCTGGCACAGATATCGCTGTACCGACCAAAGCCCAAAATATAGCTCAAGCTCGGATTATTCCCAAGGTGGGTCAATATGTAATTGAAGTAGTTTACGAAAAAGCTGAAGCCCAGACATTAAATAGCTCAGAAGCGATAGCAGCGATTGATATTGGAGTGAACAATTTAGCGACGTTAACATCAAACCAGCAAGGCTTTGTGCCTATTTTGGTTAACGGGCGACCGTTAAAAAGTCTCAACCAGTTCCATAATAAAATTAAAGCCAAACTTCAGTCACAGTTACCAAATAAACAACAAACGTCCAAGAGAATTAAAAAGCTATCAGCTAAACGGAACAATAGAATAAGTAGTTACTTACATCAAGCTTCGAGATGGATAATCAATCATTTAGATGAGTACGGGATTGGGCAATTAATCATTGGTAAGAATCCGCTTTGGAAACACGAGATTAATAACGGGAAAAAGAATAATCAATCTTTTGTCTTAATTCCCCATAAACGCTTTGTAGAAATGTTGATCTATAAGGCTAAGTTAAAGGGAATCAAAGTCGTTTTAACCGAAGAAAGTTATACTAGCAAAGCAAGTTTTTTAACTTTAGATCCAATTCCGACTTATGGGAGTGATGAAGCTAAAAACGTGAAGTTTAGTGGTTATCGCGAAACCAGAGGGATATACAAAATTCGAGGAGAAAATACTAGAATAAATGCTGATGTTAATGGTAGCTACAACATTATGCGAAAAGTAATCCCAACAATCTTTGATGGAGGGATAGAGGGCGTTGTAGTTCGTCCCATCAGGGTTACCCCTGGTTAAACTAGAAAATAATCAATGTCATATTTGACTATATTTTTAGTAACTATATATTTAGGTTTTTCTCTCTCCCCTAACTGTTATGAAGCGAATTTTTATTACTGGTGCCAGTGGTTGTATTGGTCACTATATTGTAGAAAGTTTAATTAAACATACTGATCATAAATTATATCTACTAGTTAGAAATCCTTATAAATTACAATTTGACTGGGAAAATTGCGATCGCATAACTGTCTTAACGGGCAATTTACGTAAGATCCAAGAACATAGTGAGCTTTTACTCAAAGAAATTAATATTGCAATCCTAGCGGCTACTTCTTGGGGTGGTGCCCTCGAAGCTTACGATATTAATGTGGTGAAAACTCTGGCGCTACTGAAGATGTTGAACCCTAGTATCTGTGAGCAAGTATTATATTTTTCTACAGCAAGCGTTTTAGATCGTAATAATCAATTATTATCCGAAGCCAATCAATTTGGTACAGATTATATTAGAACTAAATATCAATGTTTATCCGGATTATCTAAATTAGACATCGCCGATCGCATCACAGTATTATTTCCCACTTTGGTTTTTGGTGGCGATCCCACTAAACCCTATTCTCATCTCACCTCTGGATTACCTGAAGTGATTAAATGGATTGATTTAATTCGCTGTTTCAAAGTTGATGGCAGTTTTCACTTTGTTCATGGTCAAGATATTGCCCAAATTGTGACTTACTTAATTCAAAATCCCCAGGCAGTAACCATAGAAGACGATACCCAAATTATTAAATACTTAGTTTTAGGGAATCAAAAGATTACGGCCAATGATGCGATCGCGCAAATTTGTCAATATTTTAATAAAAGACTTTATTTAAGGATTCCTCTCTATATTTGGTTAATCAATATCTTTGTAAAATTGTTCCGTATTCAAATGGATTCTTGGAGTTACTTCTCTCTTAATTATCGACATTTTACCCATCACAAGACGATTACTCCTGCCAGCTTTGGCTTAACAAATTACTGTTCTACTATTGGAGATATCCTAGAAATTTCAGGTTTATGATCAAGATCTAGGACTAAGTAATATCCCTTCCAATGTTAGAATTCTGATATTATAGATACTATTAAATTCCAAGTTGTGAGAATTGTCGTAAACATCCTAGCTTCGTAATGGGTAAATTGTGCCAAGAAGATCCTTCATGTCTGTCGAGTAATTTCACCCATCCCCAAAATTATTCTCCAAAACCTGATCGTCGCAAATCATTGTCCTATTGGCTCAAAAAGCCCCTTCGGTTAATGATGATCAACCTCCGCAAATTACGAGGTCATCCCGATGTTATTGCCCGAGGTCTTGCTGTGGGGGTGTTTGCCGGTTGTTTTCCTTTTTTTGGCTTGCAATCTGTTATGGGTATTGTCTTGGCGGCTCTGGTTCGTGGCAGTCAAATAGCTGCGATCGCAGGAACCTGGATTAGTAACCCCCTAACCTATGTCCCCATTTTATGGTTGAACTTCAAAGTAGGGCAATGGCTTCTGGGAGTAGAAACTACCTTCACCTTACAAAATCGCGATTCTCTGGCGTCCTTTCTAGAATTAGGCCCGACATTAGTAATTACTTTACTAATTGGTTGTATTGTTGTTGGCGCGATCGCAGGTATTATTAGCTACTTTGTTAGTCTCTATATCCTCAACCGCACTCCCAGCAAGAAAACCGAAAGTAAGCATTAAGCAATTTTATAGACAAAATAAATATAAGCAAAAGTAAGGATGATTCTGAGCCTGATTGATTCTAGAACCCCGAATAGAATCTTCCTAAATCGAAAGTTTTTGATCACATATTGAAGCTTATCCTTATCTTTTAAGAGTGTAAATTAGTTTTTACTTCACAAAAAAAAAATAATCTTAATTGCTGATTATAGTAGTTTTACTGTATGCAATGAAGATTTTAATTAAGTAGATTGGATACAGTAATAATTAAAGATACTTCAAGTTAACTAAAAATATTTCTAATCCAATTCAAGAGAATTTAAAAGCAAATTAGATTATATTTCCTACTGATTTAACTTCAACGTCTTTAACTGTTAATTATTTATTCAAATTGATATTAAAAGTTTAAAACTATGCTTGACGGACAGTTAATTACAGGAAATGAAGATGATAATAATTTGATCGGAACTATTGACAACGATCTGATTGAAGGCTTAGGCGGAAATGATACTCTCAATGGAGATGCCGGGAATGACACACTTGATGGGGGAGACGGCAACAATACTCTTAATGGAGGAACTGGGGATGATCTTCTAATTAACAATTTTGGAAATGCCAATGGAAATGAAGGGAATGACACCCTAACTGTTGATTATTCTAGATACACTGATGCAATTGGCAACACTGTATCTAGTGATCGTTTTAGGCTCAATAATAGTAGTACTGTTTTATTAACTTACTCCAATATCGAGCAGTTCAATATCACTGGTACACCCATCCACCCATCCACCCACCCCTCCATCCACCCATCCATCCACCCATCCATCCACCCATCCATCCACTCATCCATCC
>JBCCYD010000199.1:0-10748 GCA_039190385.1 Cyanobacteria bacterium P01_F01_bin.143
AAACTGGAGTTAAACTATCTCCAAAAGCCATGAATAAGCTGGAGAAGAAGTTCCACCGTTTACCAGGATTGGAAAAATGGTTTGTTGAAATCCCAGTTAGCACTACCTAGCTATCGGATGACTTTTTTCTTGGATTGCTCTTACAAGAGATAGAAAATAATTTACACAATCAAATAAATACTTTTCTGCAAGAGTGGGTATCACAATGAGTATTGAACCTACAGTAGTTCTTAGTAGACTTAAGTTTATGGCTAATAATCTCCAAGAGCTGAAGCGTTTTGACTTAATTGATTTGAATGAATATCTCAGTAGTTTTGATCAAAGATATAAAAAAATAGTCCACAGATGGACACAGATGAACCCAGAACAAGGAGCTGGGTAAACGCAGATGATTTTCTCTTGAGTCAGTCTCCTTTTTGTCTAGGAGTAAAGATTCAGGTTTCCAAGTGAGAGACTAAGGAAGGGCGCTGATGAACATCAGCAGTCGCCATGAGAGATTGAGTAAAAAAATCCATCACAGAACGCCCCTGAAAGCGACAGGTTTGAATAACACTTAATAAATCCGCTGTTTCTTGAAATCGTTCCAAACAATGAGAACCACCACTAACTTTTCGTTTAGTAACTGCTAATCTCAAAGCTCTCTCCGCGAGATTATTATCAGGAGTAATCTCTGGATGATCTAAAAAATACCACCATTGATCTGCTTTGAGTTTGAGGTTACGTAATATTTTTCCTGCTTCATAACCTGCCTTCTCAATCCATTTTTTCAGAGTTAAGTTGATTCGAGTTTTTAACTCGGTGGCTGAGTCGAGATAATTTTGTTGGTTGCTAGTTTCTCGCCAGAGACGATGTTGTTTAAAGGCTTGATCAATGATTTCGGTGAGCGCTTTGCCGATTGATTTATTGTCTTGACCCGGAGTGGTGATTAATTTTTGACAATGACGACGTAAATGAGCCTGACACTTCTGTTGTGCGGCTACAGGATAACCATTGTAGACGCTGAAATCATCTGAGATTATTACTCCTGGATACTCTATTCCTAATTGGTCTTGGATTTCGGCTCGACTCCGAGTATCCCCTGCTCGAAACAGACAAAAATTAGGATTGGCAAAGACCCATAACCATTCTTTTAATCCTTTCACTGGCCAAGGGGTTTCGTCGATATTCAAGGTCGGATGATTTTGGTTAATCCATTCTTGTAATTCGATGAGACTCGGTTTGATAGCTGCTGATATTCTCTGATTGGTCGCGACTAAGGTTCCTACTCCTACTTTGATTCTCCCCAATTCCCACAGCAGTTCTTGTTGTTTTTCGTAGGGTAAGTTTCCATAATTTCCCAACCACCCTAACAATCCTTGTAACTTAATTCCAAGATCTTGTCCTGGTATGATCTGGTTCGGCCATGCTGGAATCGTCGTTTCCCCACAACATTTACATCTGGTGTGATGACGCTGATACTCGACTATTTCTATGGGTCTTTCTACCAACACTGCTATATGCGAAGCGGTATCCTTTAGGGCTGATTTTTTCTCTATCAAGAGCGTTTTGCCTGACTCTAGCAATTGACCACAACTAGAACATTTTTCAGCTTTTAATAGTTCGTAACGGTCTACTCTGCCAAATCCCTTTCTGGTTTTTCCTGGATGTCCTAATTGTCCTCCTGGTTTCTTTTTCTTGGGCTGTTTCTCTTGAGGATTCTTCTGTTGCTTCTTCTCTGGTTTCTTCAGTAAATCTGACGATGGTGGTTTTGATGAGTTCTTACTGTTGAGGTCTCTACTGAGAATCAGCTTTTCTATTTTGATTTGTAGTTCTGTAATTATTTGTTGCTGATTCAGGATAATTTTGACCAGTTCTTTTCTTGACAACTGGCTTAATTGTTCTTCCTTCTCTAACGCTTGCTTTTGATCCATACTGAGGTTACGTTACCTAGTTTTCTCTTTTTTTTCAAGCTGTTCTCTCTCTCTTTATCTCACTTCTTTTCTTCATATCCTATTTTCACACCTGAATTCTTACAGAGATACAATTATTGATTTCTTGGATGGAATCAAAAGCATAATTGGTGATTGCTGTAGCTAATGTATTGCGTAATTGCTCATGAAAATCATCTTTTTTATTAATACCTTTAGGAAATCTTATAGAATATTTTTTAATCGGACAACGTTCATCTGGCCTGAATCTTGAGGGTAAAAATACTTCTCTTGTCCGTTCGAGGAAAGTATCATGACCTTGGGATTTATCCCCGTGAAGAATGCAAACTAAAGGTTTATGATTATCTTTCTGGAAAAAAGTCTTGAGTAATTGATTCAGTCTTCTCTCTTGGGGCTGGCGATCAGGAAGATAAGGTAATAGTTTGGGAACTTTAGTACTTTTTCTAATACTGTTTATATTAAAAATACTACCTGGTATCTTTTGCTGTAATTCTCTTATTAAGCAAGATGTATCTGGCAATGCTTGCCACATTATCCAGTTAATCCCATTTAAATAAGAATTTAATGGATAGGGCAAAGCAGCTTGATAAGCAACTCTCACGGGCAAAATTTTTGGGTGATCGCTTTGCTCTCTGGCTAGATTGTAAGCTATCTCAATTTCTCCTTTGACCATATCGCTCTGGACAGAAGCTTCGGAGAGAAAAACGATAAAGAAATCTGCTTGGCGTATCTCAGTTTCAATTCGCTCTGCCCAGCGATCGCCAACTTCCATCGATTCTTGATCAATAAAGACTTTATGTTGTTGGCTTAATGCCTGAAATACAGCCAGTGCCAGAGACTCATCTGGTTCAACCCCACGTTTATAGCTAATAAATATCCGCATTTGTTCATTCTTAAGCAAACCGCCTTTTCTCTACTTTCGCAGAAATTAACCCAGAAATCCAGTCATTAGATTAGGCATTTGAGGGAAATCTCTTACGTGCTAAAGAATTTTTTATAATGGAATCATAAATACAACAGAATAATCATTAAAAAAAGATCGTTAGAATAAACAAGAATTGAACCTTAAGCCACGAACTCAATAGGGGAAAATTGCAACGATGTCACAAAAATTACCAACTGTCGGAGAATATCTAGCCCAACGTTTAAAGGCGCTCGCCATTAATCATATTTTTGGCGTAGTAGGTGATTACGTATTAGGACTCATGGATGTCCTACTGGCAAATGACCTCCAGCTCATCGCGACTTGTAACGAACTTAATGCTGGTTATGCGGC
The DNA here is from genome assembly GCA_039190385.1 of Cyanobacteria bacterium P01_F01_bin.143. GTDB lineage: Bacteria > Cyanobacteriota > Cyanobacteriia > Cyanobacteriales > Xenococcaceae > Xenococcus. Next base: position 3,205 of record JBCCYD010000199.1, read on the forward strand.
CGATGCCTATGGAAGACGTAAGGGAATTAGTGTAGTTTGCGTTACCTATAATGTGGGGGGATTAAGCTTAGTAAATGCTGTAACAGGAGCCTATGCTGAATTAGTCCCCATGATTGTGATCAGTGGTGCACCTTCAACTGTTCAACAAAGACAAAAACTCTTACTCCATCACACCGCAGTTGACTACAATCTACAACTAGAGATTTTTGAAAAAATTACCGTTTCCGCAATCAGAATTACCAATCCAACTCAAGCCGCAAGGCAAATCGATCTCACGATCGCCGCCTGCTTACAAAAGCGTAGACCAGTTTATATCGAAATCCCTTCCGATATCGTCAATCAACCTTGTTCTGTATCAGAAATAGTTGATTTACCAACCAATCCCATTATCGATCAGCAAGCTTTATCCGAAGCTGTAGAAGAAGCTGTGGAGCTGTTAGAGCAATCTCAGCATCCAGTCATTCTCGCTGGAGTAGAACTACATCGTTATGGCATTGCTACTCAACTGAGCAACTTGTTAGAACAGACGGGATATCCCTTTGCCACTACGCTTCTAGGAAAATCAATCCTTTCGGAGATGCATACTCAATTTATTGGAAGCTATGCAGGGACTTTGAGCCTAGAATCTGTTCGTCAAAGAGTAGAAACTGCCGACTGTATATTATGCCTTGGGGCTTTTATGTCTGATATTAACTTGGGTGGCTTTACCGCTCAATTACCGGAAACCAGGTTGATTAACGCCAATTCCGACAAAGTTAAAATCAAACATCATTTCTACTATCCTGTATCTTTACCAGCTTTTATAGAGAGTTTGACTAGTAAACTACAAAGAAAAAAAACAGAATTATTAAATATCAAACCAGCTAAGGATTCTTTATCAGAGAATTTTGCAGTCAGACCCGCACAAAAACTAACTAATGCTAGATTCTATGAATTAATTAACCATTTTGTTTTTGACTTAAAAGAAGAATCGATTATCATTGCCGAAACTGGAGATGCTTTGATTGCAACTATCGATTTAGTTCTTTATGGAGACACAGATTATATTGGACAAGCACTATATACTTCCATTGGTTATGCGGTTCCTGCTTGTTTAGGTGCTGCGATCGCAGAGCCTCAACGCAGACCCATTGTTTTAGTTGGGGACGGAGCTTTTCAAATGAGCTGTCAAGAGCTATCTACGATTATTAGACATCAACTCAATGCGATTTTCTTTTTGATTAATAACGATGGGTATAGCATCGAGCGATCGATTCATGAAGGTTCTTATAATGATATTCAACCTTGGAAATATCATCAATTGCCCCAAGTTTTTGGTCATAGTTGGAGTTGTGAAGTGAGAACAGAAGGAGAACTCGAACAAGCTTTAGCAAAAGCCCAGAATAACTATAATAGTCCGTCTTTTATTGAGGTTCACTTAGATCGTCTTGACTGTTCATGGGGTGTCAAACGGCTAGGAAAAGCTCTGAAGAAAAACGCAAGCAAAACTTAATATTAGCTCTTTTGTTCTACAGTTGGGTATAAAAATTAGAGATAGACCTGTAGAGAGAAAAACTTCCATGACTCTAAAGCCTAGATATCTGACAAAATCATTGTTTACCTTGGCTTGTGAATGTCCGACAAAACTCTACTACATAAATAAACGAGACGAGTACGCAAATAGAAAACTAGAAGATCCTTTTCTCAAAGGACTAGCTGATGGTGGGATGCAGATTGCTGCATTGGCAAAGCTGTATTATCCCCAGGGAAAAGAGATCACAACGCTGAATACAGAAGAAGCTTTAAAGCAAACCAATAGCTATTTAGAACAAGAGAATATTGCTATTTTTGAGGCGGCTATTCGATATGATAATTTTTTCATTAGGACAGATATTTTAGTAAAAAATGGGAACTCAGTTGAACTAATTGAAGTTAAAGCTAAATCCTATAACAGTAGTAAAAACCAACCATTTTTCACGAAAAAGGGAGGAATCAAAGCTGATTGGCGTCGCTATATTCAAGATATTGCCTTTCAAACATTTGTCTTCGAGCAAGCCTTTCCCCATCTTACGGTTATTCCTTATTTATTCCTCGCCGATACACAAGCCCAATGTCCTAGCAATGGACTTTATCAAAAGTTTTTATTGCAGAAAGAAGATGGCAAAGTGAAAGTCGTGACTTCTCCACTGACAGACGAAGAAATTTCTCAGAAGATTTTAGTTAAAGTCCCTGTGCAGGAAGCTGTTCAAGTAATTATTAATAATGAACAAAAACATTTCTCTCAGACTTTTGCTGATACTGTGGACAAATTCGCGATCGCGTACAAAAACGATCAGCAAATTTGGTCTGAACTAAGTTCAAAATGCGCTAAATGTGAATTTCAATCGACCACGGAAGAAGAATCACAAGGACTCAAGAACGGATTTCAAGAATGTTGGACTCATCATCTCAATTGGAATCAAGCAGATTTTGCCCAACCAACAGTTTTAGAGCTGGCGAATTATCGCTCTAAAGATAAGCTAATGCAACAGGGAACATATAAACTTGCTGATGTTCCCGAGGACATATTTAAAAGTAAAAAAAGTGATCCACCAGGGATGTCAAACGCCCAAAGACAGAAACTCCAGGTAATGAAAACTAGAGAGAATGATTCACAACCAGAAATTGATCTGATTGGTTTAGGGGCAGAAATTGACAAACTTATTTTTCCGCTACACTTTATTGATTTTGAAACCATTCAACCTGCGATTCCCTTTCATCAAGGAAGAAGACCCTATGAGGCGATCGCGTTTCAGTTTTCCCATCACCAAATGGAATCAGATGGAACTGTCCATCATCAGGGAGAATATCTCAATACCGAGCCAGAATTTCCCAACTACGAATTTATCCGCCAGCTCAAAGCCCAGTTAACCAAAGATGAGGGTTCGATTTTCCGCTATTCTAATCACGAGAATACCTATCTCAATTACATTTACACTCAACTCGAAATAGATCCCAATCCGCCAAGTGATGTAGACCAACTTCAGGAATTTATTAAAACTATCTCGAAATCTTCTCGGAGTCGGGATAAGAAAGATGCCTGGATAGGAAAGCGGAATATGATAGATCTTCTCGAATGGGTCAAGCGCTATTATTATGATCCTCGCACCAAAGGTTCAAACTCAATTAAGCATATTCTTCCTGCAATACTTAATTCTTCGCCCTATCTTCAAGAGCATTATTCACACAAGAATTATGGCAAAGATAATCAGATTAAAGGCTCTAATTTCCAAGATTTTCAATGGGTGCAATGGGAAAATAATCTGGTCAAAGATCCTTATCAATTATTGCCTAAGCTTTTTGCTGATATCTCGGATCAAGATATGGTTTTATTGACTCAAGAAGATGAAATCAACAATGGCACAGCAGCGCTTACAGCTTATGCAAGAATGCAATTTACAGAGATGCATGAGTCAGAAAGGGCCTCGCTCAGAACTGGATTATTACAATATTGCGAATTAGATACCTTGGCAATGGTAATGATATTTGAAGGTTGGCAAAATTGGGAAACGACTTCAATCAGTTAGCAGTTAGCAGTTATCAGCTATCAGGTCTCAATTGGGAATTGAACCCCGACTGAGACATACAGCTTAAAGAAGCTAGGGTATTAGACTTGCTACAAAATTAAATTTTCACTTTTCACTAATAAATAAAGAGGCATCTGACTCATTACTTATTACTCATTACTTGCTCCAAAGCGTTCTTAATAGTTAAAGAACTAGCATTGGGTAAAAAAGCGTTTTGGCTAATATATCTCTTCCAAGCTTTGGTTCCTGGTTGTCTGGCAAAAATTTGGAGCATATGACGAGTGATAGAATTTAGCCTGGCCCCTTTGCTCATCCAATGATCGATATAAGGTAACATTGCTTCGACAATTTGGTGACGACTAGAAATCTCCGCTTTGGAGTCATAGAAATCTCGATCTACCGTGGCAAATAAATAAGGATTGTCGTAGGCAGCTCGGCCAATCATCACCGCATCGACCGAGTTTAAACATTCTTTTACTTGCTTGAGATCAATAATTCCGCCGTTGATTTCGATGAACAAATGGGGAAATTCTCTTTTAAGACGGTAAACATCTTCATAACGCAGTGGTGGAACATTACGGTTTTCCTTGGGACTTAAACCTTGTAACCAGGCTTTGCGAGCATGAACACTAAAATGACGACAACCTGCACCCGAAACAATACGAACAAATTCTGCCATGTCTTCATAGCGATCGCGATCATCAATCCCAATCCGATGTTTGACAGTGACAGGAATCGTGACGGCTTGTTGCATTTGGGCGATCGCAGTTGCCACTAATTGGGGTTTGGCCATCAAACAAGCACCGAAATTACCATTTTGCACCCGTGAGCTAGGACAACCAACATTGAGATTTACCGCATCATAGCCCCAATCTTCGGCTATTTTGGCACATTCTGCCAGTTCTGAAGGCTTATCGCCACCTAATTGTAAGACAAGGGGTTTTTCTTCAGGAGAAAAGCCTAATAGTTTTTCGCGATCGCCGTGAATAATGGCAGGAGTTGTCACCATCTCTGTGTAGAGCAGAGTGTATTTAGTAATTTGACGCATTAAATACCGATAATGGCGATCGGTTCGATCCATCATCGGCGCAATACTGAGAGGATTATTACTAACTAATTGGTTGTAAACTATCGTTTGGTTTATTGAGTAGAAAATGATTCTTTGATTATGTAATCTCATAAATATCATTAATGATCAACCGTCATTAGTCAATATTCAACAAGCTAATCTTTAATACTTTAAATACTTCAAAATAGGTTTATTTTTACAATTACTTTTATTGTCCCAGACTGTCCTGGACAGATTTATAGTGCTGCGATCGCGTCTAATCAAGCTCGATTTACTAGATTCTATGCTTGTCGTTTTTTAATAAATCTCATTTCACCCTCAAATATTACATTGGACTCAATCCCAATCGGAATCCATCCCAGATGAAGATAGAAACCATAGGCTCGAAATTTAGGGTTGCGATCGGTGAGCAGCCAAATTTCTTCAATATCATGAGACCATAGCCAGTCTTCTGCCAATTGCATTAAGGCGCGACCAACTCCTCGACCCTCAAAGTTAGACAGAACAAAGAGGCCCACAATGGTTTTTTCTGCTTTGTTTGCAATAGTAAATCCGATTGGTTGCTCATCGATTTCTGCAATCCAAGCCTGGCAATCTGTTTGCAGCATTTCGGCAACTGAATCTGGAGTGATGCCAAGTTCCGCAATTTCTTCTCGCGATTGATAGTTTTCCCGAACACTGGTTCTAATTTCAAAAAGAGTTTCGATATCTTTCTGTTGAGCGACTCGAATTTGCATTTTTTTTGTAGCTTAATGAATTTTTCCTCAAAAATAAGCAAGATATGCATAATATTTTGTTACTATATTTTAGCTATTTTAAAATTTTTATTGTTAATTTTTATGAACAAAAATTTTGATTTTGAGAAGTTCTTGAAATTGGTTTTAATCCGTGATATTATTTATTTCATAATGGAAATAGTGACGTTTATGTGCAAGAGGAAATATTTCCATTATAAAGAATTAAAATTATCACACACCCAGCGATCGCCATTGTCAAACCTTCTTTACTCAAGGCAACATTAAGAAAAATTAAATTTTAAATTAATGTTTAAACATAGTTAAAATAACGTTTTTTAATTATTAAGTTTCACGGTTTCTCAGCTACGTATTCTAGGCTTGTCCAGCTACCTGTTCTGGAACAAGGAGCAGAGAGATAAATTAGGAGCGAGTATTTTCTGTTTCTCTAATTGTTTATGATAGGGTTAATTGGGATTAGAGAGGATAAGGCCATGACCAGGACAGACCGAATTGAAGCTCGCATTGAATCTGATCTTAAGCAAGCTGCTGAAAATGTTTTTTCTAAGCTTGGCGTGACCCCTTCTGATGCTATCCGCATTTCTTATAAGCAGGTTGAATTGCATCAGGGTTTTCCCTTTGATGTCAAAATTCCCAATGCGGAAACACTCGCTACTATTGAAGAGATTGAAAAGCATCCTGAGCATCTTCAATGTTATGAAAATGTTGATGAGATGTTCAAGGATTGGGACGTAGATGAAGACGAATACTAACGCCAAAAGAAAGTTCTCGCTTCCGACGTGATCTAAAACTAATGATGAGATCGCATAGAGAGCTGCTTCACCTAATTGCATTTTGTCATTTCACTGGTATGGTCATTAAGTTCTGGTATATCATATTGGCATACCAGAATTGAAAGTAATCATGAATACGTCAGTACATATCCCAGATGACTTAGCTCAAAGATTAGAAAATCATGTATCTTCCCCTAATTGTGAACTTGCAAGTAGAAATGCTTTTATCGTTGAGGCAATCAGACAACTTTTGGATGAGGTTGAGAGTGAAGGAAATTGGTGTGAAGAAATTATGGCTTGGCAAGGTTGCGACGTAGAGTTCCAGCGAGAGGAATTAACAGGCTTTGAGAGAGACCTAGGATTATGATGTATCTTTTGGATACGAATACTGTTTCCGATTATTTGAGAGGAAATCCCGGAGTTCTCAAAAATCTCAAACGTCATCACCATAGTTTGGTAGCAATTAGTAGTGTCACCAAATATGAATTGTTTTATGGCTTGCAGAAAAATCCCCAGGCACATAAAAAATATGGTGAGCAATTACTACTATTGTTTAAGCAAGCTCAAGATTTGGTTTTTGATGCAGAATCAGCTTTGCTCGCAGCAGAAATTAAGCATTATTTGACGAACAAAGGTCAGTCTATTGGTGATTGCGATACGATGATTGCTGCTGTAGGATTACGGCACAACGCAGTAGTTGTAACCAACAATCTAAAACATTTTCAGAGAGTTGAAAATCTGGTGGTGATTAACTGGAAAGATTAATTTTGTTGCTTCTATCGATTCCCAAGAAAGATTAGACAACAATAAGATTATTCAGTCTCACGCAAAGACGCAAAGGCGCAAAGGCGTTTATACAGCTTCGTTTTCTGGTCAAAGATAGACGCAAAGGGATTAAAAGTTATGCTTCAGAGTGTGAATAAACAGTAATATCTGTGTTTATCCAGAGCACCGATCTGGACTTGTCTGCGTTTATCTGTGCTTGCCCAGCTACGTGTTCTGGGGACGATTTTATTCTTCAATGCTCTCAAACAATTCTTTTACTTTTGCTTCGGTCATCTCAAACATTGTGGCAACTTTTGTTAGAAGACTATTATCTTGAGTTTTTTGATACAAACTAGCTAATTTTCTAATAACTAAATCTCTATATTGTTGATCTTCAAACTCCACAAAAATCTCTAAAGCTTGCAAATAATAACTTTTAGCTTGTTTAAATTCTGATAACTCTTCTGCGAGCATACCCAATTGCCCGTAAGTGTGTGCTTGTTCATAGAGATCGCCGTATTCAATGTAGATATCGAGAGCTTGTTGATAGTAATCTTTCGCTTGCTCGTATTGCCTTAATTGATAGGCTACATTGCCTAATTGGTGGTAAGTGCCAGCTTGTTCGTAGCGATCGCTG
>JBCCYD010000200.1:0-10714 GCA_039190385.1 Cyanobacteria bacterium P01_F01_bin.143
GTGGGTGGAAAACTCTGATCGCTGGGATAATCAAAAGGCAAATCAAAATCAATGTCCGCCATCATTTGTCCACTACCATTGAGTTCAATGGAACGCAAACCCTTGCTATCCTCTTCTTCGCCAACATTGAACTCGAAGATCAACCCTACGGTCCCATTAAAAATATAATCCGGTGTACTCGCTATGATCGCATTGGCTTTTAAGCCGATTCCGATTGTTGGATCAAAAGTATAGGTGGCTTGAGAAAAAGATCCTCCCAACGGCAAGTCAGTCGAGTTGGGGGTTCCACCAGATGGAAATTCAATTTCGCTTTGATCGATATCCATTTTGTAAGAAATCCCTCCACTGAATCCTTTGAAATTAATCAGCCCCGTCGCCAAAACACCTTGCCCCAGACTAACCGCCGCATCGATGTAGAAATATTTGTGTTCGTTTTGTTTTCCAAAATGTGCAATCGCATCTAAACCCAAATCGATGAAATCGAAGTCAGCTCTGGCAATCGCTCGAAAACCTTCTCCATAATTAGCATCTTCAAACCAATCTAATTCGCCATGCAGTCGTTTGATTCCAGGAAAACTGGCATTAATTTTCAAGCGTCCAATTTCAATACTATTAAAAACCCATTCTTGCCTTCCATAATTATCTTCGTCTAAAAGCGCTTTGATTTCAAATGCTCCACCAGCATTGATCCCTAAGCCATCGCCAACCAGTTCTACATCCAAACCCAGTTCCAAAGCAATCGTATTGGCATTCACCTGCTTGGGTTGGATCTTGGAAACTTTAATCGGAAAGTTCTTGAAATTAAAACCAGAAATGCCTCCCGATTCCTCTACTCCCCATTCTCCCAAATTGATATGTGGTGCCCGATTGGCCACTTGCAAATTTTCAAACGTCAGTTTGGGTAACTTCAATTGCTTCCCTATTTCCGACGTCAACGTTTCATTCACCACGATATGACCACTCAACTTGGCCACCGCCAAAAGTTCATCATTCTGATACCCCACTTTAATCTGACTGTCTTCATTAATCGTTACATCTGCCAGAAAAGCAGGAAAGGTAGATTCGGCTAATGGAGAAATGGCAAAGGCATATTCATTCCCTGGAAACATCACCGCCTCGTATTCCATCGCATCTTCGATGATCGGTACTTTGATCGCTCCCCTCAAGCCCGCTCCTGCAAAATAGTTGTTCAACACTCTCACCTGAAAACCATCAATCGAAAAAGGCCAACCCCCTAAACTCCCCTCCTCCATCTTCAGAAAGTCTTCGCCCGAAACACTCGCCTCTCCCGAAAAACCAGCACCATCAATCAATACTCCGCCAACCTCAATCGTTAATGGTGTTGAGGTAATCGAAAAATCACTGTTGATGTAGGCCCTTAGTGCTTCCATGTAAAAACCTTTCCAACTCCCCTGCATCACATTGTTCGACCAATGGGGAGAAGCATAACCCTCCATCACTTGTATATTCGGCGTATAGGAATCCGATAAATCAATCACCATATTGGTCAGCTCCCATTTCACATCTTCAAAGCCCGCCACCGCAAAAGGGGGAACTTGTTGGTCAGGATCATTGTCGTTCAAAGTCAGATGAAAGTCCAACCAATGATTAAACGAAGTATTAAAAGTCAAGCGATAACGTTGTTCTTCATCTGCTAAAGGTTGCAGATTCTCATCCAACGGAACAATTTTATTCCGACAAAATTCAATCCCTCCATTGATGTGCATTCCAGCAAAGCCATCACAGTCCCATTCTACAAAAGTCCCCTCCGGTTCAAGGATCAGCATCGCTGCATTATTCAGCCGAATCTCCACCGTCGATTCCAAACTCAAACTCGATTCCCCACTAAAACCCGTTGGGCCTATCGAAATGTTTTGTGCACCAAACACCATTTGCTGACCAGATTCCGCATCGCTAATAATGATGTAGGCATCCAATAAAGCCGCCGTAGTAGGGAAAAAAGTAATCTGATCAATGTAAATTTTGTAAGTCAAATTCCCCCCTAAAGGTTGATTGGCTACCGTAACGGGAAGTAAGCCATCGTTCTCGCCATTGAGCAATTGTTGACGCGCCAGTGCCTCTAAGTAATAAGCCCGGTGAACGCCATCAATGTATTGTTCTCCTTGTAAAAAATCGAACGCCGCATCTTCCAAACTTAAACCTTCTGCCCCAAAGGCATAGCTATTCGATAAGCTGGCCAATGCCGGCTGACTCCTTCCACGGTCCATCCGAAAAATGGAAGCCAACTGGCTTCGAGCAGCTGCTAGTTTCGACTCCTCCGAAGATTCAATCGCGCCATAGGATTCGTCCAAGCCACTGAGCGATTCCATCATCTTACCCAATTCGCGAGTCAGCCAGTCCGCAAATTTTTCAGAATCGTTATGATAGAGATTGTATTCGTATTCCGTCCAATTGCGTATCTTATCCAAAATCTCTTCGACAATGTCCTCCAAATTCTCTTGGTTGGGACCAATCAACGCTTCTAAGGCATCCAAATAAGCATTCGCTACGTGCCGTGCTTTATCGCAATCGTATAACTCAATGTGCAATTGCTCTAAATCCTTCACGTTGTCATCTCGCTCCACATTCACGCCAAGGGGACGCGGACGCTCCCTAAAGTGCTGGTGCATCCCCGGATTGTAATATTGTTCCTCCGCTCCAAAAATAAATCGGCGATCAAACTCCAATACATCATCTACCAAATGATCCATTTGCTCCCGAATGTAATCGCAATTCAATTCTGGCTCGCCCAGACTGTTCTCCAAAATAGTGCTTAATTCTGTGATCGTATTGCCTACCTGTGGAGAAAGCGTACCATTAGCGACCAACTCATCTGCAAAATTTTCTGCATCCGGGTTGGCACCTCCCGAAGGATCACAGGGTTGGTCCGTTTCCGTAAAGCCCTCTCTACTACAACCCTGTTCATTATAGGGACTTTGTGTCGATTCGTGATTGCCTTGCGCATCAAAACCATTTTGATCATAAACCGTTTGCGTCTCACTATGTAAGCCCGTACTAGAATCAAAACCATAATCATCCAGGCCCGTAATTTCATTAACTCCATTGTGGTCATAACCTGGAGGTGGAGCTTCCAAGCAAATATCCCCACCTATATTCAAGGTAGGTGGAGTAATATTAAAGTCGGGATAATCTGCTGGATTGCCCGCCAAACCAACCACTTCGCCATCGTGAATTACTCGATCGGCATTGACTTTAGCTTGAACAAAATCTACCCGAACCATGCTATTGTTGAAAGGCAAAGGAATGATTCCTCGGCCGGAAAATATACCATTTCCTCCTTCTACCCACTCCAATAAAATTGGAAACCCATTGATGTAGAAGACATCACCGATGGCCGCACTTCCTAAACTAGTGGTGACATCCAGCGGATCAGGGGTGTAGGTTTCATTACAATTAAACGCCGGTAATTCAATCGGCAAATCATCATCATCTTCAGGAATTTCTTCTTCCACCAAAGGCAATGCAATCAACTCTCCACACTGCCAATCATTGATCATGATCCGTACGAAATAGGACCCATTGCTCACATCGGCTTGCTTAATGCTAAAAGCCCACTGTTCAATGTTAAAGCCATTGTCGAATTGACCCAGATAAGTTGTCCCCGCCGGAAGGACCTGATCGCCAGCTGTACTTTGCCAAAAATAATCCAAGCGCAAAAGATGTATGTTATTGGCCGAAATAAAAGCAGCAAACTCACTGGCACTTACCTCAAAATAAGTCGTCAGATTATTTCCGGGCAGCAGTTGGCTTTCCAACCAACTTTTCAAATTGCTATTGGCTGTAGCACACAAAGCTTGTGGATCAAGCGTAAGGGTATACTCTAAACGATCGCTACTATTACTTGCGCTACTCCATTGAGTGAATAATAATAAAGCAAATAAGCTATAAATAAATTTCATTTTCATGATTTATATTTTTTGATTCTTTGATCAAGAAATCCTAACTAGCAACTGTTTGTTGAAGCAATAATCCTTTAAAGCGCCAATCCTTTTTTCCTGATCGCCAAATCGATCCAATGGTTTTTTAATTGCCAATAATTCTCAAGCAACTGGTTATCGATTATTTGATGCGAACCAAATGTTCTTCAAGCAGCACTTCTTGATTGTTTTTTATCAATAATTTATAAAATCAACCTCGGTGAATTCTCTTTCGGTAAATTTTCTCAATCTGAACATTCATGCTTACAAAAACTCCAGATTTCAGCTTATTACTTCTTCTAATTTGTCTTCTATTACGTATTTCTATTAGCGATTACATATGATCTTTAGGAATCTGCGATCGCTTTTAGTCTTTGACACTCTGCGATCGCACTTTGTTTAAGAATGTAAATTAAAATTGATTTTTAATCGTCAAGACTTTCTAAAAAAGCCTGTGGAAGCATAGCGGGAATTGAAGAATTTTTAAAGTCTGAGATATTACGTGTCACGATAATTTCTAGGTCGATGGCTTGTGCTACCTCACTCGTAACAGCGTCTTCAAAATCAGGAATCGAACTTTGTAATGCAGATTTGATTACTTGATCTGTAACACTGGCAACTTGAATGCGTTCTAATAATAGAGATAATAGCTTTCTTGCTTCTTGGTTACCGATTTGACGGCGCAAGATATAAAAAATATTAGTCACTGCATGAACTGAAACATAACCTTGCATTTGAACTTGTACTAAAGTATCTAGGGCGTTGGTAGAATCGACAAAAAATGGTTGTCGTTTTGCTGGAACATCCAACAAAATGTCACTATCAAATAGAACTCGCTTCAACTGTATTTCTCCTCTAAATAGTCTACATAAGACTGAGAAGTTTCTTCCTCTAGTTGAATTACCCCCATAAGACTTTGAGTCCAAGGATGAAACTCATCGGAAATCCCTTCTACTTTTTTAGGAACAAGAGATGTAGAGACTTTTGTTTCTTTTTCAATTGAAGTTAAAACAGACTGAACTAAACGCCAGCGATCGCTGATTGGTAATTGTAAAACTTGTTTTTGTAGTTCAATAAATGTCATTATCTGTTTCCGAAACATCTTATTATCTATTTTAGGAGAAAAAGAAATATGCTTAGTGATGTATTTGTAGTGCGATCTCGAAGCGTCTACAGCAGGTCTTGAGATGACAAGTTTAAATAATCAAAAATCGTAGCCAAGTTGTTTCGCCAAAGAAATTGTTCCCGAATGGTTGAAGATCTGCTGCCAATCGTAATCTAAATTAGTTTGATATTGATAGTCATCAATACGAAGAGCTAACGATTCTTTGAGCGAGTTTTTAAAAGGTAAATTAATAAAATCGATTAGAGATTCCATCGCCTCTGAATCATCTTGGAACAAATCTTCCATTTTGATTTGGAGAAACGGCACTTTCGCAAATCGTTGATGTAATTCCCTCGCATATTGATTAATCTCAGTCCATTGAAAAAGACATTTCTCGTAGGCCGTCATAGTCTGCCAGCGATTTTGATAGTCTCGCTGGAGAATCCCAGGGATAAAAGGATCAAGCTGAGCTAACTTGATATAATCATCATTTCTAATATCCGCTCTATAAAAATTATGTTTACACAGAGAAAGTGCTGTATAAACTGGATTTCTGACTAAATGGACAATCTTAATTTTGCCCTCTAGCAGATTACACAGCAAAGGAATAGCAGCAAAACAAGGCCAACCTGTTTCTATATAAATTTTATTTTCTGGCAAACTATGAAGCCAAGCTAAATGCCTTTGAACTAAGGGAATAGATTGCAATTGTTCTAGTTTGTTATAGGCTCGAAAAAACTTCTTGGGCTGATATTGGGGTCCAATCGGTTCATGGGTGACGATCGCCTCATCAGCATAGGTCTGGCTAAGTATTTTTTGTAGCCATTGAGTCCCACATCTACCTGTAGAAAGGAAAAAGATGGCGTTTTTGAGCTTGAATTTTTTGTCGAGAGCAAAGCTCAAGTTATTATCTTTTCTCTTTTTAATTTGAACTTTTGGTTGAGAGTTTTTACCAGATAATTTTTGCAAGTATAAGCTTTGTCGATTGGTTTGTTCCTGGTGATCTACATGACCTAAAGCTAAAGAACATAAATCATAGGAACCATATAAATCATGAGAAATAGCAGCTATTTTTAATAGTTCTCGACAATTCAACTGGGCAAAATCTGTAAACTTTCGCACATAAATAGCATCTGTCCAGAGAACTTGGCTCAAACCAGAGTAGACATTATTGTTAATCATCATTGGTTTGAACACGCGACTAACAATGGGAGTAAAACGATGGAGATAAAATCCTACCTGGTTTAATGCTCGATCCAAGTCACCAAATAATGGTTGATTTTTGTAAAATGGCACAAACTGAACTTCAATATGAACTACCAAAGTTTTACTCAAGCTTTGCAAACCATTTTGAATAATGCTTAATTCACTACCTTGAACATCTAATTTCAGATAATCGATCGCAGTTATTTCTTCGACATCGTCTAGTCTTTTCGTCGCTATTGTTTTCTGCTCAATGATTTGACCCCATTCTGCAAAACCAGGAAAATGTTGCAGCACTGACATGTCAGGTTCTAATAAGGAACTCATTCCTGGCGCGTTGCAAATATTCAGAGTATGAAGTTTGCCATCTGCGATCGCGTATGGAAGAAACCGACATTGCTCAGATTCTTGGGTTTTTAGCTTATTGTATTGCTCAGGATTAGGTTCAAACCCGACAAGTCTTGCTTTGTTTATATCAATTAGTTTTTGATAAGGTTCTTCGCCATCAAGTTGACTAGCACCAATATTGACAATATCTATGAGAGGAATATCATTGAATAGATCAAATAGGGAGAAAGAGATACTTTCTGGTTTAAGAGCTAAATCTTGGGGATTTGGAGCAATATTTGGCTTTTGATGCGATCGCAATGTTTTTAATCCCTTGAGAGCTGCTTCATATTGAGGATTTTGATTAATTATCTTTTGATATTCTTGCTTTGCCTCGTTTACTCGTCCTGCTTTTTGCAAACCCAAGGCTAGATTATAACGACAGTCAAGAGATTGGGGCTTAAGAGCTAAAGATTTTTGTAAACAACTAATGCCTTGTTCCAGATTGCCCAGGTTGAAATGAATTACTCCCGCATGATTATGAAATTCTGCCTGATTTGGGTCTAGAGCGATCGCTTTTTCAATAGCTTCTAAGGCTTTATCTTGTTTGCCTTGCTGCATCAAGGTTAATCCCAAAAGATGCCACGCACTAGCATTATTAGGTTTATCCTGCAAAATTTGTTGATAGAGATCAGAGGCAGCTTTCCATTTTCCTTTTTGGGTCAGTTGAGCAGCTTTGGCAAATTTGGTGTTGGCGTTTCGCTCAGACAAATGCATAGATAAGATTTAGAGCTATAGATTAATTCTTCAATGAAAACAATAGGTTAGCTTTGAATCTTTTAATTCGGCAAACTTGTTTCATTGAACATTGAACATTGACCAGTGCTCAACGATAGCTCATTGAGAAAAAGCGATCGCGATTGAAAATTCAACAACCTAACCTAATTTTTCCAACTCTTTGCTAATCAGGGTAATTAATTCATCTTGATTTTTTTTGTAAGTCAAATTAACTAAACTTGCAGTTGTCTTAAATAGCTTTTCTTTATCGACTAAGGTTTTTAACTCTTGATAATCAATTCCGCCTCGAATTTCATAACTACTATTTAACAAAGCGCTAGGATAGTTAGACTCAATATATTCAAGCCATGCATTTTCATATATATAATGTGCCTTTTTGCCCAGCTTATTTTTTTTCTGAATTGCCACTAAACTATTCAAAATTGATTTTTTCCAAGAGCTTGTTAATCTCTGTTCAACCTGATTTTTGATTAAATGAATTAGAAGGACTACTAAAAAAGACTCTATATTTTCAATAATAGATTTTCTGCCCATTTCCTCAAGCTCTTCTACAATAAATAAAGCTTGGTCAATATTGCCTGAGAGCAAATTTTGTTTGAGTTCTAATATTTCTTCCATATCGAACTTTTCACTATGATCTCTTACAGATCTACAACTATTTTATTAACTACCCGTATTTTATCTTAAACTTCTGAAGTTTTTCTATCCCAAGATCGCATAATCTAGAATTATAAAAAAGCGATCGCTAAAATGACAGAAAAGCGATCAGACACAGTACTATATCGTCTCGAAAGACTCTATATTGTATGAAGCCCAACTGCCAGTGGGAGTGCGCGGTAAATCCTATGGCGTCGCAAGCTAGGCGTTAACTTTTACCGGTATATTCTTGATCGTATATCTCAAACCTGCGAGATGCCAGCATTGGCTACCTTAATTTTTCAGAAGTCCCAACTCTATCTCAGCTAAACTTCATTTTGAGCAAGTTCCTTCCAACTTTACTTCCTGATATTATTCGCTGGTTAAAGTCTAAAGACGAGAATCATTAACAGAGCAGATGTCAAGCATGCCAGAGGAGTCCTGATTGAGTTCCAGAGGTTCCAACGCGGTTCAAATTCTTGGCGAGCCGCTTTTTGCTTCGCTAGATTCATGATGTCGGTTTCAAGAGTTTGTAACTTATTGTTCAGTGGTACGTTAAAAGTAAAGGTCGGCAATTGGACGCCTAGAAAATAGATGGCTGTGACAAATATTATCAGCAGACGCTCAACTCCATCCAATTGTCCTACGCCGAGCACAGCGGAAGTTAACAAAACCACAACTGAACCAACCCAGACCAAGACAAAAATTGGTTGATTATTCTGGATGACGCCATCTACCACTTGAAAAGCTCGGATAAACTCCCGATCCTCTAACTTCTTTATGCCTGGCATCACGACTAAGGCAAAAGCAAAGAGAAAGCCTGCTACTAGGGAACATAGAAAGGTAGCCAAGATCAATGTAATTTGAAAGATTACTTCTGTTGACATGATTAAAATCTCCTTAATTCTAAAATATTGGTTTGCATCGTTTTAGTAGGACAAACTAGGCGTTTGGTGCAGATAGGAATCATCTCCAAGTTGCTTTAGAATAAATTCAGCTACATCTGCCCGCGAGATTTTCAGTTTTGCAGTCTTATCGGTGCCGGGAAAACCGTGGCGATAATTACCAGTGCGATCGCCTTCAACAAAGGCTCCAGGACGAACAATTGTCCAATCTAGACCGCTTTGTATTACATCCTGCTCCTGCCGTTGATGATCGGCAAAGACATTTCGCAAGATTAGACCAAACATAATATACTTCCAATAAAAGTTCAGACTGCCCCAACTATCACCTGTTCCCAGAGTTGTTTGACAGATAAACCTTTGCACTCCGTTTTGTTGCATTGCCTTAACAATATGTCTTGTACCCTCTGAACGCAGGGTTCCAGTTAGCTGTTGCCCAGAACCAAGGGTGCAGATAACAGCATCTTGACTTTTTATCGCTTTTTCCACAGCTGAAAGTTCTAAAACATCTCCCTGAAAAATCTTGAGATTAGGGTTTTGGATTTCGAGTTTGGCAGGATTACGGGTAAAGGCTGTAACTAGATGTTTCTGTTGGAGAGCTTGTTCCACGACTTCACGACCGACACTACCAGTTGAGCCAAAAATTACAAGTTTCATAATAATCTTTCCTTAATTAACAACATCTCAAGCTTAAGGAAACGATGTTGACCCAACTATCTGATTCTTGCGAAACTATCACGATCTTGCGATCAGTTTTACCCCAAGATGGAAAAACTATTATTTAAAATGAAAAAAACTTTTAATCGTGAGTAGCTATAAATTTAAATAAATTATGTATTTTTCCTTGGAGTCTAAGTCTGAAGCGTTAACTTAATGAAGTCAAGATCTTCTCTGGTTTTATAAAATTCTATGACTTCTCACGAATTACTTACTTTGGCTGTTTTACTAAGTCCTGGAATGTTGCTTTCAGTTTTGATTATGTTTACCTTCGCTAAAGGTGGCTAGATATTAAGAGCGATTATTAATCTTGTCCGCACTATAGCGAATTTTAGCTAGTGATGGATAAAAAAGATAAAGGACGACTCATATTTTCTGCAAAACCGAGAATAGCGCGATCGCGATGCTCATATAATAATTTTCCTTCAGCATCAAACAAAAAAGTGGCACCTCTTTGCGTTAAATAAGCAGAATTGGGTACATAGGTTTGCCAATTACTCAGAACCTCAGTCATATTTTGCAATCGTAAAGTTGCTAGCTCAAAAGGACGTTGAAAACCCTTGCCGCCAGCAAATTTAAAAAAAGAACCTTTCATTTTTGGTAGCGGTGTATTCTCGATCACATCTTCATCCTTAAATAACTGAGTAGCCTTGTGATCGCCTTTATAACCACGAAAAACTTCCCCCAAAGTCCCAGGACTACCAATACCCGCACACATCAACATCAAATTTAGCCAAGCATTTTGCCCAGCCGACAAGAAAGGAAATTTTGCTGTTAAACCAGGATATAGTTCCAGTTTTTGATGGATTTCGGCATTAGGATCGATAAATAGCCATTCAGGGGGAAATCCTGTATATTCACAAAATTTCTGACCAGATTCGCGATCGCCAATACCAATAGCTCTGATAGTTATACCCTGAGCTTGTAGTTGTGACCAATTTCTCCGGAGAACAAGAGCGTATTCCAAACTATCAAAATCACCTAATTGAGACCAGATAAGCACCAATAAACGATTAGCCGATTCACAATCATGAAAAATAGATAGCTTCTCACCATCACTAACTCTTAACCTTTGAGCCTGACTCAAA
>JBCCYD010000201.1:0-10694 GCA_039190385.1 Cyanobacteria bacterium P01_F01_bin.143
ATAAAACTTCAGGTACAGTGAGCTTTAGTACCCTAACCGAAGACTTGGATACCGTATTTGAGTTGTTTGCCGAAGTAATTCTTCAACCTGCTTTTGACCCCGAACAATTGCAATTAATTCAAAATCAACAACGAGGCGCGATCGCTCGCCGTAATGATAATCCCCAAGAGATTAGTCAAAGAGAATTTATTAAATTAATTTATGGTGCAAATAGTCCCTATGCTCGCACGACAGAATATGCAACTCTAGACAATATTTCTCGCCCAGATGTCGTCGATTTTTATCGTAAATTTGTTAGACCAGAAAATATTATTTTAGGAATTGTCGGCGATTTTGAAACTAGTCAAATGCAAGCAATGATCGCGGAACAATTTGGTGATTGGCAAGTTAGTACTCCGGCACCATACCTAGATATTCCCACCGCAACGCAAGAATATACCAATGGGATATTTGTCGTTGATCGCCCTAATCTAACTCAAAGTAGTGTTTTACTCGGTCATCTTGGGGGCCTTTTGAAAACTCCTGATTATCCTCAAATAAGTGTTCTCAATGGCGTAATTAATGGTTTTGGGGGTAGATTATTTAACGAAGTGCGATCGCGTCAAGGATTGGCCTATAGCGTTTATGGCTTCTGGAGTCCCAATTATGACTATCCAGGAACTTTCATCGCAGGAGGACAAACTCAGTCCGAGACTACCGTTCCTTTTATTGAATCAATCTTGGCAGAATTAGAAAAAGTACAAAATGAACTCATTTCCCAGGAAGAATTAGCCAATGCCAAAGAATCAATCCTCAATTCATTTGTGTTTAATTTTCAAAATCCTAGCCAGACACTATCTCGTTTAATGCGTTATGAATATTTTGGCTATCCTGAAGACTTTATTTTCCAATATCAAGCAGGAATCAAAGCCACAACAGCAGAAGATGTTCAGCGAGTCGCCCAAAAATACTTAACCCTCGATAACCTAGTTATTCTTGTCGTAGGGAATTCTTCAAGTATCAAACCCTCGCTAAATAGCTTGTCATCTGAGGTTACATTTCTTGATCTTTCCTCAAGTTAAATATGGTGAAAGGAGGCTCAAACCTCCTGTCGCCAATGTTCAAGGACAAAACAAGCTTAAAGATATTTTTCCAAAGTGTTTGCCAAAGTAGTCTTGGGAACAGCTCCGACAACCATATCTACCCTTTGCCCATCTTTAAAAATCATGAGAGTAGGAATACTGCGGATTCCGTACTGGCTGGCGATATTAGGATTTTCATCCGTATTCAATTTCACAACTTTTACCTGTCCTTCGTACTGATCTGCAATCTCCTCTACAACAGGAGCAACCATCCGACAAGGACCACACCAGGGAGCCCAGAAGTCGACTAAAACTGGTACATCTGATTCCAAAACCTTTTCTTGAAAACTAGCATCTGTTACTGCGGGGGCTGAAGACATGCCTATTATTCCCTATACTGATAAAATTTCTATTCAATAATACAAGATTCTATCACTAAAGGTAGATTGTGAATCTGATGTGTTTATTCGTTGTTACTTCTGAGCCACAGACTATCAAAAACCCAGAAAAAAAGAGAAAACCGCCCGCGTCACCCTTGGGCGGAATGTGGTGTGAGGAGTGAACGGAAACATTCGTCTCCGCCTACTCCATTGTAAGATAGAACGATGAATTTGCCAGAAGATTGTTTACGCATTGGTAAATTTTATAGTTTTTTAACAAAAAACTTTTCGATTCGCTCATTTACTATCGATAAAGACTGGGCTTTCTTTACAGATCTTCTCTAAGTACATCTACTCAACTTTATTATTTCTTCAAGAGATTGCGAAGAAATAGTATTTTTTCTGACGAGTTCATAGGTAATTGATATGATTTAAGTAGATACACTTAAATTATTTTACGTAAAGTCAATTATTTCTCTTATTATTTAACATCATTATCAATTTCCTATGTTTTTAAGAATTTTTCCTAAGCTAGAAAAGGTTACCTATTTCATTATTCTTTTTTCTTTTTTAGGAGGTATATATAACTTACAGAAGGAACATCATAATAAGACTCAGCAAAAGATTGAAGCTCGTAATTACGCAGAACAAATTGAATCATCTCAGGTTTCTCTCAACACTCAAAAACTAATTCCAACTTTTGGATTTAATAATTTAAGAGCAGATTTAACTTATTTACAGTTTGTGCAATATTTTGGAGATGAAGAAGCCAGAAAACAGACAGGATATGCCCTAGTTCATAACTATTTTGAAACAGTTAATAATTACGACCCCAATTTTACACAAGCTAATTTAATGTTTAGTGTTGCTAATTCTATGTATGCAGGTCAACCCGAGAAAACCGTGGCGATGATGGAAAAAGTTCTCCAATCTAGTTCTCCCGATTTAGGTGATACTTATTTAATTTGGTTTGCTAAAGGATTAGATGAATTATTATTTTTGGGTGATAATCAAGCTGCTCTCAATTCGCATTACAACTCTACAAAATCAGTAATTAATCGGGAAAATATAGACCTTAATGATTTTACTATTCGAAAAATTACTCAGGCTAATCAAGGAAAAATCAAATATTTAGCCACCAATCCCGATACAACAGAAGCGCAAATCTTAGCTTGGAAATCTGTTCTGCCTAATGTAGTCGATCCAATTAATCATCAAAGAATCAGCGATCGCATTACCGTTTTAGAACAAAATTTAAACTATCAAGCTACTAGCAAATAATCAACTCTTTCAAAACGACTTTCTCCTCCAAAACTTATCAAGAAACTGATTTCAGGGAACTCTAAAGCAAAGGGACTGAAAAAGAGGATAAGGAGTAAGGGATGAAAATGCCACGGTGGATAATTGGCATAGTAATCATATTTTGGGGTTGGCAAACAGGATTATGGTTTGTGGCTGTGCCCATGGCTTTTCTCTACGAAGCATCCTATTTTCTGCGATGGAGATGGGAATTAGGCACTAAAGAATTTATGGAAGTCGGGAAACTTTGCGGTTTGCTGATGGTGGGAGTTCTGCTCTATCTAATTACTGCTGATCGTTCCATTTATTGGATCTTTGACTTCTTTAAATGGTTGCCAGTGATATTTTTCCCTTTTGTAACTGCCCAAGCCTATTCAACTTGCGATCGCATTGATATCAGAATGTTCTTTTACTTTCTTCGTAAGAGACAATCGATCGCTATCAACCTCACCTATCCTTTTTTCGCTCTCTGTATCATTTCTGCTAGTGCAGGAAATCTTCGGGGCATCACCTTTTAACTAGGAATGTTTTTGCTTTGCAATACTGCATTATGGTTCCAGCGCTCCTCACGATTTTCGCCCCTAGTTTGGATTGCCCTGATGATCCTCGCAGGAAGTATGGGCATCTTCGCTCATTTGGCACTGTACCGTTTACATAGCTTTGTGGGACATAAAACCAGAGAATTTCTCAGTGAAATGTACCATTATCGTCATTACGATGATCCGAATCAAAGAACAACGGCGATCGGAGATATTGGCTCAGTCAAACTTACCAACAAAATTCTATTTCGCGTAAAACCTGAACCGGAAGACCTGCCAACTTTACTGCGAGAATCATTACTTTTAAGAAGAATTAGCTACAACAAATATCAATCGGGAACTTGGATTGGTGTCAATTCAGAATTTGAGCCTTTGGCGGCAACATCGGGGAAAAACAATTGGCTGTTAGCTGAAAATATTTCCCAAAATCTTGCTACTGTAACTATTTCCACCAATCTTAAAACAGGACAAAATTTTCTCAATCTTCCCCAAGGTACTAGAAAAATTAGCCAATTACCTGGAGATGCGATCGAAAAGAATCAATATGGCACGGTGAAAGTAGTAGGAGAATCAGGATTAGTATCCTATCAAGTGCATTATGATCCAGACTTTGCCCTAGATAGTCAACCAACACAAGAGGATCTTCAGATTCCACCCAACGAAAAAGCCGCGATCGATGCAATAGTTGCCGAATTAAATTTACAAGGAAAAACTCCCACCGAAATCTTAAGAGAAGTTACTAAATTTTTTAATACCGAATTTACCTATTCCCTCGATTTGGCAGAGCAAGGAAATAATACCACGGCTCTATCGGCTTTTTTATTAGATCATCGTTCTGGACATTGCGAATATTTTGCCACTGCAACAGCCCTTTTGCTAAGAGATTTGGGGATTCCCACCCGTTATATTGTTGGTTACTCGGTTTATGAATATAGTTCTTGGGAAAATCAATTTATCGTTCGCAGTCGCAATTCCCATGCTTGGACGTTGGTTTATCTAGATGGGATTTGGCAAGAATTTGATACGACTCCCAATAGTTGGATGGCAATAGATGATGCCAACTCATCTCAATTCGCCTTAATTCAAGATCTATTTTCCTGGGCAAATTTTAGACTTGCGGTCTTAATGTTGCAAATCAAGTCGGGAGAAGCAGCATATTTATATTGGTTTTTAATGCTTCCTTTAGGCTTTATCTTGCTACGTCAGTTTAATGTTCGTCAGGGAATAAAGCGGGTTGATCGACTAAAAGATAGGACAGAAGATCTGCGTTTAGGAATTGACTCCGAAATTTATTTAATTGAAACAGCCTTAACTGAATCAGGAATTATTCGTAATCCCACTGAAACTTGGCAGGATTGGCTCGCTAAATTAGCACAAGATCACCAAACGCCCTCTGATTTAATCGGTGATTTACAAGTAATTGTCCAACTCCATTATCGCTATCGCTTCGATCCTCAAGGAATTAACGAACGAGAAAGAGCTCAATTACAATCCATGACCCAATCTTGGTTAGCTAAATATCAAAAACTGGTAACTGATAACTGATAACTGTTCAATGTTTAATGTTTAATGGTCAATGGTCAATGGTCAATGTTTAATGACAAAGATCCTGTAATAAATCTATTGGTTGATGACATTAAGTAGTGTTCAAATTTATAATGCGAAATTATAATGGTGATCGGAAATAGGCGAAGAATATTTAGTTTGCGATCGCTTGTGTTCCATTAACTCCAAACAAAAAATTCATTTAATCCAGAGAGAGAATTCGACATGTCAGATTTAAATCGCGGAATCATGAAGTTTAAAGGGGCAGATAACCCCAAATTAATTGCTATCTCCTCCTTTGTGATATTTGGAAGTATTGCTGCGCTTATTCTTTGGGCTTTGCAATCTGCCTATCTTCTCTAAGGAATTTTCTCCATAACAGAAAATTTTCTTCTTTTGTTGCAATGGCGAAAATCTGTGCTACGATTAATAACCGTGGAACAAAAGGGTCGATGCCCGAGTGGTTAATGGGGGCGGACTGTAAATCCGCTGGCTACGCCTACGTTGGTTCAAATCCAACTCGGCCCATCAAATAAATTAAACAATTCCCTCTTCAGGTTATAAGCCTTGGAGAGGGATTTTTGCTATTTCTCATAATTTTTATGACAAACTGCTCTCTATTTTGCTTAGAAGCATTTTAATCATCTGATATTCATCGCTATAGGAAGCAAATTGGAGATAGGCATGTAAATCTTGAGAGGCTTCTGGCAAAAGTTTTAATTCATAATATAGTAGTCCACGATCGCGTAATTCATTGGCATTATTAGGATACAAAATTAAAAGCCCAGAAATAATTGCTAAGACCTTATTATATTGACGACGATGGAGAAAGATTTGTTTTAAGTTGGTTAACATTCTCGCTAAAATTTGCCGATTGTTAACTGGTGCCAAAAAACGTGGTTCTAATTTTACTGGTTGTTGATATAGCTGTTGTAATTTGGCTTCACAATCTTCTTTAAACAAGATTTCTCCTTGATTAAACGCATCAACAAAAATACCTGAATCGTCAAAATCGGGGCGAATAATAAAATGTCCTGGCATGCCAATTCCCACCATGGGGAAATCGAGTCTGTGGGCTATTTCTAAATAAATAATTGCCAGAGTTAAGGGAATGCCTGTCCGCAGCTCTAAAACATCATTTAAAAAACTATTTTTTGGATTGTAATAATCTTGGCTATTGCCACGAAATTCTAGACAATTGTAGAGATGATGATTAATGGTTTTAATTATTTGTAGTGGATAGCGATTGCTTGGTAATTTAACGGCAATATCTTCGGCAATGCGATCGAGTTGCTGTAAATATTTTGCCACTTCTAACTCAGGATATTCTGCTTGAGCACAATATAAACTGGCTTTGGCGAGATTTATTGATTCATCTGAGCGATTTACTTCCTGGGCAAAATTATCCCAACCAATCTGGTATTTCATCAACTGCGATCGCGACTAACGGTACTTCACATATCTTAATGCAAAGTGGTTCTTCTCGGGATTTGGGGATTGAGATTAGAAAATAAAAACTAAATTTAAATCCCATTGATTATCAGGTAAACGAATAATTTCAATTTGTTTGATAAATTCTCGAAAATAAAATCTTCTTTCTGATTCTGATAAGTCTAACCAAAATTGAGGAATGGAGACTGTTTGCGCGATCGCCTTTAAATTCTCTGGAGGAAGTTGGGCTAGTTGAGTTTCTAATTCGGAAATTTCTGTTTGTAATTTGTAATTTCTAAGTTCAGCAGTTTCTTGATCGAGAATATTTTGCTCTTGCAAGATTGGTAATTGCTCAATAATCTCTTTTTTTTGTTTGATTGTGGCTTTGATTTGATCTTTAAAGATTGTGATATTTTGTAAATTGACTTTGTCAACTGCGATCGGTAATTCTGTACATATTTTAGTAATTGCTGATTGTAAAATTTTCTGATAATTAATTGCTTTGCATTTGGTTTCTCGTGGGCAATCATGACATCGAAGATAAAGATATTCTTGTTTTTTCTTTCTTTGGGTAACCCGAGATATGGTCATGGGTAATTGACATTCTTGGCAAGAAATTAATCCAGCCAAAGAACGAGGTGCGCTGGCGGTGCGGGATGGTAAACGACTATTGCGGCGTAAGATGCGATCTATTTGGGCTGCTTCTTCGCGATCGATAATTGCAGCATGGGTGTTCAGAATTACTTGATTATTTTTATATTTGAGATCTCCTCGATAGACGGGATTGGTTAACCAATTTTTTCCAGTAGAAGGTGCAATTTTTTTGCCATATCTATTGGCTAAATATCTAACAGCACCGCGCAGAGATCCAAAAAGCAGAAATTGTTCAAAAAAATCTTTGACCACGGGAGCGGTGCTTTTATCGATCAGATATTTATCTTGTCCTCGGCGATAGCCATAGGGTGCTTTTCCTGGAGGGGGCAGAACTTTGAGGCGATTGCGGGCATGGCCTTGAATCAAACGTTCTTTTCTTTTATTGTTGGTGACTTCTTCTAGAAGTTGAATTAAAGTTAGTTGATTGTTTTGATTGGCAAATTTAGAGGATTGATAATCTTGTTCTGTAGTGATGATTTCTATACCTAGAGATTCTATTTGGGTAATGCGATCGCCAATCTCAATCAGATTATCTCCCAATTCTTCTAAGCGACGAATTAATAATTTTTGTGGAGGATTAGTTTGGGAATCTTGGATTAGTTGAAGTAATTGTTGTCGCTGACCAAAATCCTGATAACTATGATCAATTTCTTGATTCCAAATATTGTCTTTAGAAGGACATTTCAATAAAGGATTGATATATGAATAAGCAATTATTTTCATTTACAATCAATCTATGCCTTCTCTTTCTCTCACAATTCTAATTCCTTCCCAAGATGGCATATTTCCTTTTTGTCGTTCATGTATTAATACTAAATAGACATAAAATGGATAAATATTTTCTAGCTTTTGAGCATATTTATAACTAATATTTTTACATTCTTGGCTATTTAGATGGATAATTGCTTGACTTTTGTTTTCATTAAGAATTTCTTCATAAATTGTTTTGAGGAATTGGCACATAGTAACAATGAACTTTAGAAAACAATACATTCGTAAAAAATTACTGGCTTTTCCAGCATCAAGTTTTTTCTGTAAATCACTATAGAGATCACGATAGAGATTTAAGTAACGTTCACGGTCACGGTCCGGATAAAAAGTAATGGGGATGTTATCTGAGCATAATAGCTCATCATAATAAAAAATACGTTTGAAGTCGTAATGTAAATCAATATTGAAGTCAAGGTGAAAGTTATTATTAAGATCGAGTTGAAGGTTACGATTGATGATTCGGTAGAGATCTCTGTATAGATCAAAGTTCAGAATTCGGTAGAGATCTCTGTATAGATCGAGATTGAGAATGCAATTTGTTACCTTACAAAGATTACGATTTAAGATTCGATTAAGATCTTGATAGAAAACAATATTAAAGTCGTGTTCAAGAACAAAGTCATTTCTTGTAATTAAGTATTGAGATAACTTTTTTTGCCAATTCTTCCATTTTTGAGATGTTATTCTTGAAATAGACCAAGTTTTTTTATCTTTACACCAACATCCTATATCTCCTATTCTTGTATGTTCTGTAGTTGCTAAAATATGTTGTGTTTCAGATAAGCTAGGTAATCTATATCTAAATCCTGATACTGATTCCTTTTGAGTTAACCACTGGCAAAATTCTTCAGCATCGCCAGCCCTCACTCCAGTGATAGGTTTTTTTGCATTTCCAAAAGGGAACCGCTCTAATATCCAATGATCTGGTTGACGATTTTTCCCTTCTTGACGCATATCATCAATAAAAAGCTGATATTCAGCACAAGTGATAAAGTCAAGATCTATTTCGACGTTGTTATCAATTCGTACTAATTTATTGAGTCTTCTTTTAAGCAAGACATTTGCGGCCAATTTAAACCTTTCTTTCATAAATTTTCCAAATCATCTTCTAGCATAGTTTCTAATTCTGCTCGCACTTCGGCATCAACACTTAAACCCTCATCTAAGCAATCGTAAGCCAGCGCCATCGTATCTATTGTAGGAGTTTCTAAAGCAGCGAGAATAATGTTAGTCGCATCACTTTGGGCAACGTAAAGACGAATAGTTTCATGCCACCAAGAATCATTGAGATTATTAATTAAAATCTTTTCTTGGTTTGAATCTTTAATTTCCACTGCTGCTAAGTATTCCTGAAAACTGAGATGAGCAAATTCATAAATCCCTAACTCTTTTTCAACAATCAAGCCACAAACATTTTTTATCTGCTGAATAAATACTTCTAGTGATATTTTTATTGTAACTCTTTCTAACTGACTTCGGATTGGAGATAATATAGAATACAGTAATTCAAATTCACGTATTCTGTTAATCATTAAAGCTAAGGCTAATTTTTGTAAAACAGATTGTTTCTGGCTAGCTGTTAAATAATCTTCTATATTTTTCGCTCTTTGTCGCTTTTCGAGTAAAACTTGGCAAATTTCTTTATAAAGTTCTACCCTCTTTCCTGGCAAAATATTACCGCGATAATGCACAGTAGCAATCATGGTTAATAGCAAAGGATTCACTGCCATATCTGCCAGCGATTTACTTTTACAAATACGTTCAATCAAATCATTCGCTTGTTTTAGTGCTTCTTCCTGTACTCCCAGATCGTCTTCTCCCGCACGACTCATTATCTCAGTTTGCAAATACCAATTGTGCAGAAACTGTTGCATCTGTTTGAGGCTAAAGGGTTTGACTTCTAATCCTGTTACAGCTTGCTTTAATGGTGCGCTTTTATAACCATAAGGTCGAGAAGTGAGGACAAAACAAGTTTCGGGATATTGAACTATTTGTTCGTCTACCCAATCTCTGACTTGTTGGCGTTGTTTGGTGTCAGCAACTTCATCCAAACCATCTAACATTACTAGACATTTATGGTGCCGCAAACGATCACGAAACCAATCAGGTGGAGGATTGAGCTGTTCAATGTTTCGTTGGTTTTTGATTTGTTGGGTTATCAAATCTGCCAAAGGAGGCTTATTGTTGGTAATGTCTTGCCGAATTTCTCGCAAATATAGCAATATTGGAATGAGTTTTGGTGCTTTTCGATGAATTTTCTTTTGGGTATTAGTCGCATAAGTTAAAGCTATATATCTGAGTAAAGTTGTTTTTCCTGAGCCAGGTGCGCCCAAAATGACCATACGCTTGAATCCTGGTTCATGGCGTATTGCTGCTAAAAAATCCCAAATTTGCTTTTCCTTTGGATTTTTCGCTTGATTATTTACCTCCTGAATCATTCTCGAAGTAACTGATTTTGCATCTTTAGTCGCAATTTTAAGTGGAACAAATACTTTTTCTAGTTTGAGAATCTTATCTTTGTCTAATCCCTGAGTCAGATAATCTCGACAGGTATATTCCAATTGCTTATAGTATTTACCTTTGAAGTCGGAAGTTAATGTCCACCAGAGTTTCAGTAGGAGATTTTCGAGACTATTAACAATCCAATTTGCCAGTGGTTCTGTTTTGTCTTCTAATTTTTCTTCGATTTTGTCTAAAACTGAGTTAAAAAGCTCAGAAATAAACTTTGCCGCGATCGCACCTATGGTAACCAAAAAAGTGACCAAGCCAATAATCGCCGCATTCTTCAGATCACCTTTCAATGCAAGATGAATCGTGACCCCAATACCGATTCCAGAACTAGGAAATCCGAGAAATCGTACAATTTTGGTGACGAGTTTTTGCCTAGCTGCTCGGCGTTCTAAAGTAGATTTGGTTTTTTGTTCTTTCCGCGATCGCGTTTGAGTTCTTCTCATTTGTCATAAATAATATTTCAGACAAATATTGATACTTAATGAGCTTATCGCATTTTTTGC
>JBCCYD010000202.1:0-10662 GCA_039190385.1 Cyanobacteria bacterium P01_F01_bin.143
CTGCCTTTCAATTTTTGCGCTGTTTCTTTAAATATTGACTTAAGTTCATTCGTTAATTTAATAGTGTTTGTTGTCACTGCTGTTCAATATCGGATTTACATTATTCTACATCTTAGGATAATTTATATTTTGGATTGCTCTAATTGAATCTTACTTAGCAGAGCTTTTTGTTTAAATTTCTCAAATTCTCCTAGCTGTTCTTCATAAATCAACTCACCATCATAAGCAATAAAATGAGCTAATAATTCTGGACAATATTCCAAATCCACAACATCTCAAATTATTTGTAATAGTTCACCAATAATTTGAGATGTTTGAAACACTGAAAGTTCTTCACTATTTAGCTTCTCAGCATCGTAGATAACAGCAAAATCCCAATCACTTTTAGCATGAACATTTCCAGTAATCCTAGAACCAAAAATAACCAACAGTTTGATATGTGAAATCGCTTGAAGATTATTTTTGGCAAGTTGACGTAAATTTTCAATTTCTTCTGTATTCATTACCCTATTAATACCTAAAATAGATGATGCGTTACGCTGTCGCTAACACATCCTACTTTTTGTTTCATAAGCCATACAAGAGTGTATATCCTCAGCCTCCAACCAAGAATAAGCTTCTAGCAAAGTTTCAACCGTATCGCCCGCAGCGAGCATCCCTAAAACATGCTCTACAGCTAAACGACGATCTCTAATAATTGGTTTACCGCCAAGGATTTGGGGGTTTATCGTAATTCTTTCTAATAGTTTTTGTTCATTCATCTCAATTAGTCATTGTTTATTTTTTGCCGAATGCTTCTGCTAGCTCATTACTAGAAATAGCAATTGCACTTTCACGCCATTCATGGATCACAGCAGCAACCTCATCCCAATCATCTGTTGACCGTGCTAAATTCAAAGTCTCATAAAATTCATTTACGAAATCAACTCGTTCTTCACTATCAAATTCTTCTATCCATTTAAATTCATTAGTGCTTTCAATCTCATGCCCTAAAGTGAGCCTGAAAAACACATTTACCAATTGACTAACCTTATTCATCTGTTCAATTCCTTTTGTCATATTCTACTAAAGTTCTATTCTTTAGCTTCAATCTATCATTCCAAAACCGCCACCACCAGGAGTTTCAATCACAAACATATCTCCTGACTCCATATCTACAGTTGCCGTACTATCCAATTTCTCTTCCTTCCCATCTTTTCTAATCACATAATTTTTACCAACCTCTCCCGACGCTCCACCCAATAACCCCAAAGGAGCAACTTTGCGACAACTCGATAAAATATTTGCCGTCATCTTCTCCCGAAAAATAACCTTCCTCCTGACCCCATTTCCTCCCCGATATTTTCCTTGACCACCACTATTTTCCCGAATACTAAAATCCTTTAATAAAACAGGAAAGCGCAATTCCAAAACCTCTGGATCAGTCAAACGAGAATTGGTCATATGAGTCTGAACCGCATCTGTGCCATTAAAACTTTGTCCTGCCCCCGAACCACCACAAATTGTTTCGTAATATTGATACTTTTCATTGCCAAAAGTAAAGTTGTTCATCGTTCCTTGAGAAGCTGCCATCATACCCAATGCGCCATACAAACAATCAGTAATTTTTTGCGATGTCTCCACATTACCCGCGACAACTGCCGCTGGATAAACTGGGTTTAACATGCAAGCTTCCGGGATAATAATAGTTAAAGGTTTAAGACAACCAGCATTTAGCGGAATATTTTCTTTGATTAAACTACGAAAGACATATAAAACTGCCGCTTGAGTCACCGCAGCAGGCGCATTGAAATTACTTTGGAGTTGAGCAGATGTACCAGTAAAATCTATGGTTGCACTACGGTCTTCCTGCGCGATCGCGATACTAACCTGAATCTCGGCATCATTATCTAGTTGAACCCTAAACTTGCCATCTTGCAAAGTACTAATAACCTTTCTGACAGATTCTTCCGCATTATTTTGCACAAATCCCATATAGGCTATAACAACTTCTAACCCATAGCGATCGCAGATTTTTTGCAACTCCTGAACACCCCGATTATTAGCCGCAATTTGAGCCTTAAAATCAGCTATATTTTGCTCAATATTCCTCGCTGGATATTCATGATTGCTCAATAGCTCCCTTAGCTCTTGCTCTCGAAAACAACCATTATTTACCAAAGTAAAATTATCAAATAAAATTCCTTCTTCCTGAATCACCCTACTATTCGGCGGCATTGAACCAGGAGTGATACCGCCAATATCAGCTTGATGACCCCGAGAAGCCACAAAAAAGACAGGAGCATCATGACCATCAATAAATACCGGCGTTATTATCGTGACATCAGGAAGATGAGTTCCGCCATTATAAGGATTATTCGATAGGTAAACATTTTCTGGTTGAATTTGCTCAAGAGAAATGTGATTAATCAAACTTTGAACACTTTCACTCATCGAACCTAAGTGAACAGGAATATGCGGCGCATTAGCAACTAAAAAACCCTCACCATCAAAAACAGCACAAGAAAAATCCAGACGCTCTTTAATATTTACCGATACTGCCGTATTTTGCAGCACAATTCCCATTTGTTCGGCAATAAACTGATAAAGATTGTTGAATATTTCTAACCGAACTGGATCTGGTTTTCTGGGTATTTTATCTACCATCGCCTTCATTAGTTATTCAGTAGGTTGGGTTAGCGGCAGCGTAACCCAACAAAAGTCCTGTCAATGTTGGGTTTCATTCTTCAACCCAACCTACAATTTAAAACCATTCAGCAATATTAAAATAAAAATTAATTTAACTTTTGACTTTTGACTTTTGACTTCCCCGCTAGGAAATTAATTACTTAGCCGCTGCTTTCGCTTTCTTCTGCTTTTTCTTCTCAGCTTGCTTAGCCCGCTTAGCCGCTTGCTTAGCTGCTTTCTTCTCAGCCTCAATTCTCCGTTTTTCCTTAGCTTCAGCCTCAGCAATCTTACTCAAATAATATTTATAATCTCCCGGATAAATAACCAACTCTCCTTCCTTAATCTCGACAATCTTATTTGCTACTTGAGAAATAAAATAGCGATCGTGAGAAACAATAATAACAGA
Source organism: Cyanobacteria bacterium P01_F01_bin.143 (assembly GCA_039190385.1). Classification (GTDB taxonomy): domain Bacteria; phylum Cyanobacteriota; class Cyanobacteriia; order Cyanobacteriales; family Xenococcaceae; genus Xenococcus. Next base: position 3,074 of record JBCCYD010000202.1, read on the forward strand.
ACCATCATAATTCTGTAATGCTTGCTCTAGCATCTCCTTGGCCGGAATATCAAGATGATTTGTCGGCTCATCCAACATCAATAAATTAGCAGGAGTCAACAGCATTTTTGCCAGAGCAACTCGGGCTTTTTCTCCTCCACTCAGAGCTTTTACCTTTTTAAATACCGTTTCATCACTAAAGAGAAATCTACCGAGTAAAGTACGAACCTCTTCGTTTTTCCAATCAGGAACTTCATCGTGAATTGTATCAATGACAGTTTTATCCAAATCCAAAGCTTCTGCTTGGTTTTGCTCAAAATAGCCAGGAATGACATTATGCTTACCAAAAGTAGCTATACCATCTTCCGGCTCTTCTAGTCCCGCAATCATCCGCAACAATGTAGATTTTCCTGCCCCATTTGCTCCCAAGATAGCAACACGATCGCCTCTCTCTATTGTTAAATTAGCCCCTAAAAATAAAATATTATCATTATAGGTATGGGTTAAATCTTCCACAATCACCACATCTCGACCACTACGCACCGAAGGCGGAAACTGAAATCTGAGAGTCTTGAGATCCGCGATCGGCGCTTCGACTAATTCAATCTTCTCTAACTGTTTTTCCCTACTCTTAGCTTGAGTACTTCTGGTCGCACTAGCACGGAAACGATCCACAAACTGTTGCTGCTTGGCAATTTCTTTCTGCTGCCTTTCAAAAGTTGCTAACTGAGACGTACTAGCCTCAGCTTTTTGCGCTAGATAATTAGAATAATTTCCCAGATAAGTCGTCGAAACGCCCCTTTCTGTTTCCACTATTTTGGTACAAAGGCGATCGAGAAATTCTCTATCATGGGAAACGATCACCATCGGAGTATTAACCCCTTTCAGATATTTTTCTAGCCATTCGATAGTTTCCAAGTCCAAATGGTTTGTCGGCTCATCCAGTAATAAAACATCTGGTTCTTGTAATAAAATCTTTCCTAAACTCATGCGCATTTGCCAGCCACCACTGAAAGAACTGACCAAGCGATCGCCATCTTCCGGCTCAAAACCAACTTCGGGTAATATTTTCTCAATCTGGGATTCTAGAGTATAGGCGTCTAGCGCTTCTAACTTGCGTTGTAGCTTATCAAGTTTATGAATTAATTTGTCTAATTCTTTGGCATCGGCAACATCCATTTCTTGATGCACCTTATTCATCTGCTGGTGAACCGCATTGGCTTCAGTAAATACTGTCCAAAACTCTTCTCTTACCGTCCGAGTTGGCTCTACTTCAAATTCTTGGGTAAGATAGGCAATATTCAAACTTTCAGGGCGAATGACTTCTCCAGATGTGGGTTCGACCTCACCCATAATAATTTTCAACTGGGTAGATTTTCCCGCGCCATTAACTCCAACTAAACCAACTCGTTCTCCTGGTTTAACTTCCCAAGTGACATCTTTGAGAACTTCTCCTGTAGGGTAAATTTTGCTAATGTGTTCGAGTCGCAGCATCAAGAGTCTCCGTAGTTGGTAAAGTTTTATGGCCAATTGTTACCAAATATTATATTAGCTTAAGAATCAGGAACAAGGAAAATGCTTAGGGCGGGTCAAAAATAGTTTAGTATTGTCAACGCAGTGGTTTAATATCTGCGAAGAACTAACACTGTTAATGCTGCAACAATGAGATCGCTCTATTTCCTATGGGAGAAAAAATTTTAGTTACTGGTGGAGCAGGATATATTGGCTCTCATGTTGTGCAAAAATTGAGACAGACTAACCACGATATTGTAGTTTATGATAATCTCTCTACGGGTTCCGCTGAGGCGGTTTTGCATGGTAAATTGGTGGTAGGAGATCTCAATAATCTAGAATTATTATCTAAAGTTTTTTCCCAAAATAAGTTTTCGGCCGTATTACATTTTGCCGCTAGTATCTCGGTTCCTGAATCGGTAGCTAAGCCACTGAATTACTATGCGAATAATACCCGTAATACCCTAAATTTATTGCAATGTTGCCAAAAGTTTCAGGTTAATAAATTGGTTTTTTCTAGTACTGCTGCGGTTTATGGTGATACGGATCAATGCCCGATCACGGAATCTGCACCGACTAATCCTGTTAATCCCTATGGTCGCTCCAAACTAATGAGCGAAATGATGATCAGAGATTATGGTGATAGTTCTGATTTGAAATATGTGATTCTCCGTTATTTTAATGTTGCTGGGGCCGATTGTTCTGGTGAGATTGGACAGTCTAGTAAACAAGCTAATCATTTGATTAAAATAGCTTGTGATGCAGCTCTAGGACTTCGCGATCGCGTAAATATTTTGGGTACTGATTATCCCACACCCGATGGCACAGGAATCCGTGATTATATTCATGTCGAAGATTTGGCTAATGCCCACCTCGATGCGTTATCTTATCTGGAAAATAATCGCGAAAGTCAAATTCTTAATTGTGGTTACAGTATGGGTTATAGCGTTAGAGAGGTATTATCAAAAGTCAAAGCGATCTCTGGCGTTGATTTTCCTGTAAGGGAAACTTCTCGACGAAAAGGTGATCCTGCTTGTATTGTGGCTTGTTGCGATCGCATTAAGCAGGTCTTGGGTTGGCAACCTCAATATAATTCCCTAGATGCTATTATTCGTAGCGCTTGGAATTGGGAAAAATTGAAAATTGAAAATTGAAAATTGAAAATTGGATAGTATTAAGTTGGTTTGGCGATCGCTAGAAAGACGGCCTCAAATATATGGCATAGTTGCTTTGGTCTGGTTATTCCTCGTTGGATTTATCGCATTTCTCTTGCATTTAGGTACTACAGGATTAGTAGACGAAACTGAACCGCTATTTGCTGAAGCAGCTCGTCAAATGACAGTTACCGGAAATTGGATTACTCCTTATTTTAATGAAGTAACTCGTTTTGATAAACCACCATTAATTTATTGGTTAATGGCGATCGCTTATAAAGTAATCGGAGTCAATGCCTGGGCTGTTCGTCTACCCTCAGCTATTTCAGCCATTTCTTTAATGGGGCTGGGATTTTATACCTTAAGGCGTTTTGGGAATTACAAGTCAGAATTCACACTATTGCAAAAACAATGGCAATCTTGGTTCATCGCCATTATCGGCGCTAGTTTAATGGCTCTCAATCTGCATACAATTTTCTGGGCGCGGACTGGAGTTTCCGACATGTTGCTGAGCGGTTGCATGGGCAATGCTTTGTTTTGTTTCTTTATTGCATACGGTTCTTCAGTTAACAGTCATCAGTTAACAGTTATCAGTTCGAGGAGGAATAGTAGAAGATCTTGGTTGCCTAGTGTATGGTATTTGGGTTTTTATGTTCTAATTGCTTTGGCCGTTTTAGCTAAAGGGCCTGTGGGAATTGTCTTGCCAGGATTAATTATTTTTTGTTTCTTGCTCTATGTTGGTCAATTCCAGGCTGTAGTTAGAGAAATGAATTTGATTGTAGGCTCAATTATTTTTCTCCTGATTAGTTTGCCTTGGTATATTTTAGTTTTTTTAGAAAATGGCCAAGTTTATCTCGATTCTTTCTTTGGTAAACATAATTTTCAACGCTTTACCGATGTCGTAAATGGTCATGATGCTCCTTTGTATTTCTATATCGTGATCGTCTTAGGTTTGTTTTTTCCTTGGTCTGTTTATTTACCGATGGCAATTCATCGCTTAAGTTGGTGGCGCAGATCTTGGTGGCTAAGACAACCTCGTCATAATCATTTAGGAATTTTTGCGTTTTTTTGGTTTGCTTGCATCTTTCTCTTTTTTAGTATTTCCGTCACCAAATTACCAAGTTATGTTTTGCCTCTAATTCCTGCGGGTTCTATTTTGGTGGCTATGTTATGGAGTGAATATTTGGTTAGCGATTTTAAAAGAATTTATAAGAAAAGTTTATTGATTAGTATATTAGCTAATCTATTACTCGCTATTGTGTTCGCGATCGCGTTTTTCCTAATTCCAAATTTTATTGGCAATGATCCTGCCATCCCTAAACAAGACGTCGTATTAGCTCAATCGGGCTTAACCACTAGAGGTGCAATTGTTTGGGGTCTTATTGCGATCGCAATTACACTCTGTTTAACCAAGATCAGATATTGGCGTTGGATTATCTGTGTGAACTTAGTTGGTTTCCTGGCCTTTACCAGTTTTGTAATTCTGCCTACTAGTTTCTTTATGGATAAGAATCGGCAACTACCTTTGCGAGAAATTGCCCAAGAAATTATTACTGTGCAAAAAGAAGATGAACCTATCATAATGTTAGGGTTCAAAAAGCCCAGCTTGGTATTTTACACTCAACAGCCAGTACAATTTTTCCGCCGCAAGAAATCTCTATCCAAATATATAACAGAGGCTTCAGCCAATATTGATTTTGACACTTTTCTCATGGTCAGCAGAGAGAAAGAACTTCGCAAGAAAGCAAAATTGCAACCTCAAGACTACCAGCAACTAGATCAAAAGGGTGTTTACAAATTAATCAGAGTATCCAAATCATTGTTTAATGCTAATGGCTAATGGCTAATTGCTAATTGCTAATTGACGAGCGAACCCGCGTCGGCGTAAGACGCAAGGGAACGCGCGAGTTTGCTCAATGATTAATGCTCAATGGTCAATGCTCAATGTTGAATGTTTAGCTTTGTAAAGCAAATGTAAAGCAATATGTCTTTTCTTCAATAAATACGAGAAGAGCCTTTAGCCCCTTATGTTTATAGATTTGTCAAAGTAAGATCGTGTTTGCCAACCAAAATTCACATTGATTAATGAAAATCTGACAATTTATTGCATTGATCCATCGTTAATCTATCTTTTCCTAGTGCAATGCAATGCAAAGAGAATATCGACATCTCACACAGCATGATGGCATAGGTTAAGAGGAAAAAATCTAATAACAATCTGTATTTTTTCTTTGACCTTGATAGTCAATCAAGATCAAGATAGCGATGATCTACTAATTTAAATTTTTGGATATTTCATTGACGTGAATCGAAAATTAAACTGTGAACATTATGATTGAAACTCTAAAAAGAATTATTGGGATAGATGAAGATTTCGCCTATGACGGCGATGGATACGAAGAATATGCTGGCGAGGAAGAAACCTCTCTTAGCTATTCCGAACCTATTCCCGCACCCCAAATCAAAGAACCAGAAGCCATAAGAGCTAGTTCTTCCCCTAACAGTAGTAAAAAATCTCTATCAAAACAGGAAACAAACATGACCAGTAAAGTTGTAGGAATGCCTGGACTCAATAATGGTGCAGAAGTCACAGTAATTGAACCTCAGTCTTTTGAGGAAATGCCCCAAGTAATCTCGGCATTACGCGATCGCAAATCGGTAGTTCTCAATCTTAATATGATGAATCCCGAGGAAGCTCAAAGAGCCGTAGACTTCGTTGCTGGTGGAACTTATGCCATGGATGGGCATCAAGAAAGAGTCGGAGAAAGTATTTTCTTGTTTACTCCTAGCTGTGTTAAAGTTAGCACCCTATCTGGTATTGTTAGCGAAGTAGATGAGTTGACCGATGCTAGAGTCAATCGTTCTTTGTCTACTCCCAATAATGATCTTTGGCAAGAACCAAGGGTTATGGCGCAATAGTTAATCAATATCATGACAACAGATAGCATCCAGTTTGGAGTTATTGGCGGTGGCGTAATGGCTGAAGCTATTATTTCCCGCCTTCTGCAACAAGAAATATATTCTCCCAGTAAAATACTCGTTAGCGAACCACAATTGCAACGCCGAGAATTTTGGCAAGAGAAATATCGAGTGGCAGTAACTAAAGATAATAATGAGGCCGTTGCTGCCCAAGAAGTTATTCTCTTAGCGATTAAACCCCAAATCTTGGATGCTGTTACCAAGAAATTAACCTTATCTGCCCAGCCGAAGAATTCCCCTTTGATTATTTCGATTTTGGCTGGAGTGTCTTTGAGTCGTTTAGAATCTGTTTTCGGTGGCTATTCGGTGGTTCGAGTGATGCCGAATACTCCCGCTACAGTAGGAGAAGGCATGAGCGCGATCGCGATCGGTTCTCACGTTTCCACTGCCCAATTGCAAAAAGCGCAACAGATTTTTACCGCAGTTGGCCAAGTAGTAGAAGTTTCTGAATATTTAATGGATGCTGTAACCGGTTTGTCTGGTTCGGGACCTGCCTATGTCTCCCTAATGATAGAGTCCCTGGCTGATGGTGGAGTTGCCTCAGGATTACCGAGAGCGATCGCGCAAAAGCTGGCTATCCAAACAGTTTTAGGTACCGCATCACTCCTGCAAGAATCAGGACTACATCCAGCAGAACTAAAAGATCGAGTCAGCAGTCCTGGTGGTACAACGATCGCTGGAGTTACTGCATTAGAAAAAGGCGGCTTTCGCTCTGCAATTATCGAAGCAGTCAAAGCTGCTACCCAACGATCCCAAGAATTATAACTAGTGCCGCTGCGCGGAAGCCCTAAAGAATACCGCGCAGCATATCAAAAGTCAAAAGTACTTTGGAACAAGGATCCCAAGCTTCGTATTGGTTGATTACTAAGAATTTTCTAGAGCTGTTTCTGATTCAAAATTCTTGAGTACTTGTTCTAGCTTCATACGCTCAATATAAGGCCAACCACCTTTGTCCTCAATGTCTTTGACAAACTGATAAAGATCGTTGCGAGTTTCTGGTAACGAAACTTCAAACATTTCGGTACGGATTTGACGGTGAATTTGCTCCAACTGACGTAACAAAGCCAGTAATTTCAAGGCATCATCACGATTGTCATCAGCTATAGCCTTAATGTCGTCGATGATCGCTTGTAATTGAGGAAGTGAATTATCTTTGTTAAGCGTTTCTCTTTCCATCTCTTCGTTCCTGGCAATTCTATCCTTAGCGTATGACCTGCTACATAATACCTTAGAAAAATCAGCAATAGGGAACTGTTATCCCAAAAAATGTTTGATTGCATAATATTGACTTCACTTTAAGGTCTTTACGGTTTATGATAAAGAGAGATGTTACTTATAAATAAACTAAACTCTTTTCTGGATAAAGAATGTAGGTTTACAAAGGTAATTTAAAACTTGCATTTTATTATTTCACTTTAACAAAATAATTTAACAACCAATTGAGGAATTAATTATGTCGACAACTATCAAAGCAGAATATGTTCAAAAAGACCAATTTGATGCTCTTATTAATCAAGAAAAGCTCGTCGTAGTTGATTATACAGCAACTTGGTGCGGTCCTTGCCGTGTGATTGCTCCGTTTATCGATAAATTAGCCGAAGATTATCAAGGAAAAGCAGAAGTCGTTAAAGTTGATCTCGACAAAAACAAAGAAAGTGCTGATAAATACAATATTCGCAGTATTCCCACAGTTTTAATCATAAAAAACGGCCAAGAAGTGGAACGAATAGTCGGCAGAGCAACCTATGAACAATTTAGTAATGCTCTAGAGAAGCAGCTAAGACTATAGTCATAACTACTATAAAAGAATCCAAATTAATTAATCACAAAGGAGATAAATAATTCAATGCTCAGAGCAAGGGATATTATGACCACCAATGTTGTAACTATTAGTGGTTCAGAAACTGTTGCGAATGCGGTAAAAGTCTTGAAAGAAAAAGGATTACGGGCTTTAATTGTCGAGCC
>JBCCYD010000203.1:0-10595 GCA_039190385.1 Cyanobacteria bacterium P01_F01_bin.143
AAATTCCAACTCTACGTAAAATTGACTCTTCTTGATCGCAAAAAGTCAAAGCTCGCTTATGTGCTTCTGGAAAATCTGAGCGAGCAATTGCTAAAATAACATTACACAGTAAAATCGCAAAAGCTTTATCAGCACGAGACAATAATGAACTATATAGATTTTCAGCAATATCTTTATTTTGTGCGGCAAATTCTTCAATTCCCTGATAAATAGTAATGTTTCCTTTATCAAAGTCAGCATCGATAAAATCAAGCAACCGAATTACAGATTCAACGGAAATTTTAAGCTGAGGAAGTATTTTCCAAAAGGATTTGTAAATATTTACATAAGCATATTGCATTTCTTGTGATTTCTGCAAGCTTGAAGCTTTGATCAATAAATCAACTAAATTTTTGCTACATTCTTTATTCAGTAAAAGCAAAACTTGATGCTCTAAATCAACTTCACTGATTATTTTATAATTCAAAGTTATCGTTTTTCTATGAATTTTGAGTATTACCTCAACATTGTTCCAATTATCTAATATGAGATTTACTATATGATGAGTTAGATATTCATTGAGTAATTCTAGATTTTGAAAACTGAGCTCTTCCTCCTTCTGGACTAATATTCCCAGCTTGATTGCTTCTTCGATTTCTAATTCATCATTTTGTCCTAAATTAATACTGTTAGAGGCTTCCTCATAAAATTTTAATACAATTTGTTGTAAAACAACATGTAAACCAGGTTTCTCTTGATAATGAGAAAACATAAGTTTTGCTATTGGTAAAGATTTATCTATAGATTGTAAATTTAGAATTAATTCTTCCATCACTTCTAAACCATTTTGCAGCGCTTCTTGATAAGTATTTCCGTGAGATACAGGCTGCATAATTTCATCAGCAAAGTCAGGAATAGAAACTAAATAGCACTCATCCTCTTGACTCCAAACAATAGTGATTTGATACTTAGGATTCATTTCTTGCTCTCCTGATAGCTTCTTTGACTTGTTTTTCTGAATAAGCTTTAGCATCTGATCCATCTTTTCCAGGAAGGTTTACTTTAATCTTAGTACCAGGATATTGATAAATTGCGTGACTTCCTTTTCCTCGTTTAGGCATTAGCTCAAAACCAGCTTTAATTAGCATTGATTTGAGTTCTCGTATTTTCTTGGGCATTTAGCTTAATTTTTATAGAATTTGAAAGCAATCGCCTAGACATTGAAAGTATTATGAACTCAAAAGAACAATTGATTCAAGAACTAGACAACATACCAGAACCCTTAATCCAGGAAGTTCTTGATTTTCTATACTTTCTCAAAGCTAAACAGGATCGAGATATCCAAGACTTACAAGATGCTCGTGCTGCACTAGCTACTGTTGAAACTGAAAGTAAAGTATCTTGGGAAGATTTAAAAGCAGAAATTGGCGTATGAATTCAAAAAGAATTGCAATTTTGTTTAATTATTGAAATACTCAACTATCCCCTCCGCGATCGCGTTACTTAATTTTTTCTGTTCCTGGGGATTGGTAATCCATTCAAACTCCCAAGGATTAATCGCAAAACCTAACTCCAATAGAATCGATGGTGCAGCATGGGGACGAGTGAGGGCCAGATTATTCCAAAAAACTCCATAGCTAGGACGATTTAATTTTGTAACTAAATAATTATGCAAAAATACTGCAAAATCATGAGCCTGGGTATGATACCAAAAAGTACTAATTCCTTGAGTATTTTCCGCGTCTCCCGCATCAGGTAAAGCATTATAGTGAATCGAAATTGCCAGATCTGGTTTAATATTGGCGATCGCCGTCATGCGATCTTTTAAAGATAAATCGCGATCGCTGTTTCTAGTCAAATAAACAGTAGCTCCCAATTGCTTTAAATCCTGTTCTAACAATCGAGAAATCACTAAATTCATATCTTTTTCTGGATAACCATTGGGGCCTCTAGCTCCTAATTCTTTCCCACCATGTCCCGGATCGAGTAGGATTTTAATTCCTTGCAAAGGCAAACTAGGATTGCTTGAGAGCTTAGCTGCATGACGCAAAGAAAAAACTAAACTAGTACCTTCGTAACGTAAATCGTAACCAGATTGTTGAGCTGTTTTGAGGTGAAAAGTATAGGCGATTTCTGTAGGACTAACTTGTTGCCAATCGAGACGTTTAATCAAAGGATCATCGTCAAGACGAATCGTATCTGTTTGGGCAGTCGTATTATAAAGAGTGAGAGTTATTTTCTGCTCTTCCTGCTGAATTTTTACAGGGACAGGAACTTGCAACGGAAAAATTATTTCGGTGGCATTGGGTAGTTTGCGAGAAGTGATACTACGAATCAGCGATCGCGGAGGAACATTACTAGACAAGATTCGAGTTTCTTCTGCTTTAATCCAAGCACCATAATCTAAACGCAACCATGCGCCCTCTTTGCCCGTGACACTAGCTCTAGTTCCCTTCGGCAAAGGAGTCAGACGAGAATAATTAGTTGAAGGCCCAGTTCTGGCAGCCCCGGAATCTGCAACGACTTCGACAACTTGGGGAATATCAGGATTGAGAATCGCGATCGCGCCTGTTCCTGCTTGAGTTTTCTGTTGACCATTTAGACTCATCTGGAATTGGGGAATGCCCAAATTACCAATAGTTGTAAAACTAGTACAGCCTTGATAATTACCAATATTGTTCGTGACAGGTTGATTATCATCGATTAATATTGCTGAATTAGGAGGTAGTCGGACAGATTCGGTTTGAGAGAATAAAGGAATGGATCTGTTTTGTAAGCGAACCGATACTTGAGCATTCGGCGACGCGATCGCGCTAAAACAAATTAATTCTCCTGGTAATCTTGCAATATCCACCGCAGGAGTGAGAGAGTCCTCCACAAAAGCAACCCCATTCGGTAGAGTTGGTTCTGGGCTAATTCTGGTAACCGTTACCTTGCGTTCTTGATTTCCTCCCCGCAGAGTAAAAACATTCTCCCCGATTTGCAAAGGAAAACTCGGAGCAAAATGCCCTTGGGGACTCCGTTTGATATTTTGACCATTAATTAGCACTTCTATTGTAGGCGATGAAGTCCCAATAATAAAAATCTGGTCAGCGGTAGTTCTATGGTTAGGTGGGGGATAAACCACAGATAAAGACTGTTGTGCATAAACTGCACTTGTCAAACCTAGAGTACATATCGTGCTACTCAGTAAAGGAATAATTGCTCTAGAGACAGTGATGATATTCTGGTGCAAGTTTTCAAATTCTCCCCTTCTTAAACATTCGCGATGAAGCCTCTCCTGCCTGCCTTGGGGCGAGATAGGAGTATCCTGCTCTACAGTATGGATCGATCAGACCACAAAATTGAAAGCGTTCCCCGACTCCTAGGTGATAAGCAGGAACTGCCCCGTTCTCTTGAGGCGACCTCAAGAGCTTGCGGGGTAGCGCATTCCGCGTTTTTACCATGCTTATCCTCTGGGCTGTTTCCACCACAGAGTTTAATAATACCTCTGGCACCTATGTTATATGCAGCAGAGAGGTCACAGTTATACTGTTTGCCATTGGCAAATCTAGCTAGTTGGTAGTTACTGTGATCTCTTTTGAGTTTTCCACTACCATCAAAAGCATAACTACTGGTACCGCGAGGATTGACATAGATAACTTTTCCTCCCAGTTCCGACCATTTCATTTCCGTTAAATCTGCTATCCGACGATGTAACCAACCATGAAAGCGTTGCTTAAGAGTTGATTTTTTCTTACCGCCTTTTGGTCTCCAGCCTTTAAGATGTTCCAATACTATGTATTTGACACCGTGTTGTTGAGCTATCTTCACTAAACGACTTGAGACTTTCTGTGAGATCTCGCGGTTAATATTTCTCACTTTGCGATACAAACTACGACCAAACCCTTTAGATAGCTTGCCAGTTAAACTAGCTTTCTTACTAATTCGTTTCAGTCTTTTGTCTCGGCGGTCTATGTCTCTGCCTGGGTGAATGAATTCCCGATGGCTTACAGTACCGTCTGGATTGATTACTGAAACAGTAGCCGTGGTATTGATTCCCAAATCTACCGACAATACAGAATGATTTTCGGCTAGCTTGGGGGTTTTAAATTTAAATGGAACTGATAAATGGCATTTCTTTCCTTTTACTATTAAATATGGGGATTTACGTTGATAATCTAATTTCAGATGTCTTTGTCGATGACCAATTAATCTCACTCTTATCCAGATCCAATCTGAACCAGTAAAAACTTTTATTTCTGCAGTATTTAAGTCCTCAGAAAATTTAATACATTGTCCTTTGTATAGAGGCGGATAGGTACCACAGTTTCGGTTGAGCCTTGGTGGAGAAGCATCTTTACGACTTCTAATCCCTGATTGCCATGAGTTGTACCTGGTGATGAAACTAGATACTTGACCGAGGGCAAATTGAATCGCTCCTCTACGATAATAACTAGGAAACTTGGGAAATCTTTGTCTAAAGTATTGATATCTTGGGTTGGGGTTTTTGGCGGTCTGATGAATTAATTTCTCCACCGCTGGTATTTGTGCTGGGGAATCAAGCTGACCAATTTTTGTCCAATGAGTATAAATTACTCCTACTAAACATCTCACTAAACGCCGGAACTCACAAACAGTATTGACTAACAACTCTTTTTGCTCTTGAGTTGCCACAATCTGCCATTTATCGGTTCTAATGCTTCGTTGTACCATGAGGATTATTCTATCATAGTGTCTGACCTACTAACTGTTTTTAAGCAGTGCATTGATATCAAGGAAAAATTAAGTTTTTCCTTTGCCTGCGCCCTAACTCCCCCCGCTTCGCGAGGATGTAGAATGCGGGCTGGTTGTTCGTTCAAATTATAGTCCGAAGTGAACTTCCGTATCTTGGTTTTCAGTGAAATTGGCTAGAGAGAAATACTTAACTAACCAGAGAAAAGGTTAAAAATTTCTTTTGTTAACTATCTTTACTTTATATTCTTTTTGTAGCACTTACAAAGCATTACATTTATAATCTAGAGATAGAACTTTCCTTAGCAATCAGATTATTTTGGGATAGACCCCAATCTTTATTATTTCTCGATAAATAACAATATTAGGAGAATCATGACGACAATTTCGGCAAATAATGAAATAATACATGGCTTTTTAGCATTAGACGACGATTTAAATCCTAATCGATTAGATGCGGTAAAAGATGATTATTCTTTAGTAGATTTGACGCCTGGCCAAACAATAACAATTGATTTATTTTCTGAAGAGTTTGATGCCTATTTACAATTAATTAATAGTGATACTGGGGCAATTATCTTTGAAAATGATGATTTTAATGAGACTTCAAATTCTCAACTAAGGTTTATTCCCGAAGATCATGTGAACTATCTGGTGCGGGTTACTAGCTACGGTTCCTCAGAAACAGGAAACTATACTCTCAGTTCTGACAATGAGATAGATGTTGATTTAGTCATTGAAGATGCTAATGTCACGATAGTGACTAACAACGAATTGTCTAACGGGCTAGTGCCTTCTGATTCAGGTGATCATCTAGCTTACAACACTGATTTTTCTTATCCTTATTACTATTACGATGATAATTACATCAATCTAGATCTTTCTTTAACTGTCAAGAATCAGGGAACTGAAACTGCATTTAGGAATATTAGTAATAATAACTATTACTATGATGACTACTATTACTATGGTAGTGGCTGGAATGATACCGTTTATCTCTCTAACGATCAACATTTCGATCCCTATGAAGATTTATGGGTAGCTGATTTTTGGCGTGATGAAGATTTAGAAGCTGGCGAAAGTTATACGACGAAATTTGAGGCGAATCTCTACAAACCTAATCTTTGGGGAAGAGACGATCATTACCTAATATTTGTTACAGATAGCAATGATGCTCAATACGAAACTGATGAACATAACAATACGTTTGCTGTTCCTATTGATCTAAATCTAACTCCTCCCGATGTAGATTTGATTGTCACTGATGGTGGAGTAATAGCGACACCTTACTATAATGGCTATGGCGAAACCTATTTAGATCTTTCCTTGAGCATAATGAACCAAGGAACAGAACCTACGCTTGGGTTAGGAGGTTATGATTACTATTATGGATCTAATTTATACAGTGCAGTCTATATCTCTAGTGATCAACATTTCGATCCCGCAGAAGATTCTTGGGTAGCTGATTTTTGGCATGGGGAAAGTTTAGGGGCAGGAGAAAGTCAGACTGCATATACCACTGGTTATCTCTACGACTATCAATTGGAACAGCCAGGAGATAAGTATCTAATATTTGTTGCTGATAGCTACAATTACCAATACGAAACTGATGAGCATAACAATACATTCACTATTCCTCTAGATCTAAACGTAACTCTTCCTGATGTAGATTTAGTGGCGATCGATGCTCACGCGGAGTTGGGATATTTCGACGAATATTATGGCGAGGCTTTTCTCAATCTGTCTTTTACCGTGGCGAATCACGGTTCTGAGGCGACTAATAGTTATGGTTGGTCAGACACAGTTTACCTTTCTAGTGACGAATATTTTGATCCATTAGGAGATTATTGGCTTGCCGATCTTTGGTATGAGGGAGCTTCTGTCGCTCCTGGAGATAGTTATACAACTGAATATTTTGGAGCTTATGTTTCTGTTGCCCAATTAAATGCCCTCAAGTCTGGAGAACTTAATCTCTTATTTGTTAGTAATCAATATGGTGGTCAATACGAAAGCGATCAGACAAATAATTCTTTACTCACTTCACTAGATGGTGTCTTGGATACTCCAATCTATAGATATCAAAATCAGGATATCCCCGGAACATATTTATTTTTAGGGGAAGAAGAAGCTAGTGAAATTCATGCTAATTTTCCTAACTTTGTGGAAGAGGGTATGGCTTTTAAAGTGGGCAATGAATCTCAAGAAGATTTGATTGGGATGTATCGCTTTCAAAGCATAATCTTGCCAGGAACTTATATTTATGTGGGGGAAGAAGAAAGAGCTAGTATCAATCAAAATTATAGTGATTCTTTTGTTGAAGAGGGCTTATCTTTTTACGTTTATGGAGCCGGAGAAGGCAGGGGTACTACTTTTTATCGATTTAGAAATACCGATCCCAATCTAGACTCAAACTATCTATTTGCTGCTGGGGAAGAAGCAGAATATATTCGCAATAACTTCCCTGATTTTGTGGAAGAAGGAGCTGCTTTTGAGGCTTTGATTTAATCTTTAGTAAGATACATAATGCTCTGTGTTTCGGGAACAAAATTAAATTAGGTAATAGTGACCAACTCTCGATATGATCAACAATATTTAGAGTTTGGTCGCTATATTGCCCATGAAAAATAATAAGTTGATGTTCCTTTTGTTTTTGACTGTCTTTGTTGATACCATTGGTTTTGGGATTATCATTCCCTTGCTACCTTTTTATGCAGAGCATTTTGGGGCATCTCCAGCGATTATTACTTTGCTTTTTAGTTGCTATTCGTTGATGCAGTTTATGTTTGCGCCATTGTGGGGTTCTTTGAGCGATCGCGTAGGCAGAAGACCAATTTTATTATTATCCCTAGGTGGCAGTTGTCTTTCTTATTTATGGTGTGGGCTAGCAACTTCTTTATGGATGCTATTTGCCGCTCGTTTATTAGCAGGATTTATGGGCGGGACAATCGTAACAGCCCAGGCTTACGTTTCCGATATCACCACTCCCGAAAATCGAACCAAAGGCATGGGGATGATTGGTGCGTCATTGGGTCTGGGTTTTACTTTAGGCCCGGCGATCGGTGGATTTTTAGCGGGTGGCCTCGAACAGGTTAACTATCAATTACCATTATTAGCAGCTTCAGGATTATCTTTTTTGGGCTTTATTTTTGCTTTTTTTTCCTTACCAAAATCAGGGAAACCGCAGTCAGAGAAACAAAGCAAAACCGTTTCAATTTCACAGAGATTTTTAGAGCTGATCGGAATATTGCAATTACCTTTAGTTAATGTCTTGATTGGAATCTTTTTTCTTTCTATTTTAGGATTATTAGGTGCACAAACAACTTTAGCTTTGTGGTTAGAGCGTCAGTTTAGTTGGGGACCACAACAAACGGGCTATCTATTGATGTTTTGTGGCGTGGTAGGAACAATTTTGCAAGGTGGGTTGATTGGCATTCTTAGCCGGAATTTTGGAGAAATTAATCTATTAGTTTCCGGGATTTGCCTTTTAGGGATGGGATTATTGTTAGTGCCTTTTTCCACAAGTTTAGTTTTATTATTGGGTGCCATGTCTCTCTTGACTATTGGAGAATGTCTGGCTCAAACTACAATCAGAAGCTTACTTTCTCAGCTAGTTAAGACAAATGAAACAGGGAAAATATTGGGAATTGCCCAATCAGGAGGTTCATTGGCAGCTATTATTGGCCCAAGTTTAGGTGGTTTGGCTTTTGTTTCTATGGGCAAAGATTATCCATTTTTTAATGGGGCCGTTTTAATGTTGATTTCAATAATTCTATGTTTATCTGTAATCAAGAAAATACGCTTAGAAATTAGCGATCGCAATCGAGTACAGAATTTTTAGTAGTAGCGATCGCTAAAATTATATTCGCGATCGCTACTCATTACTTATTACTTATTACTTATTACTTATTACTCACGAACTAGGCATCAACTTGGAAGTAAGCATCAACCACTTGTAAACTGCTGCCATCACTACGAGTCGCAGTACCAAATTCGCCCAAAACATTACCTTGAGCATCTTCAGTAAATACATCAGTGTAATCAGTACTGATAGAGGCAATTCCCGAAGATTCTAAAGAAATAAGTTCGCCGGCATCAGTAATCGCGTTTTCGTTAGCATCTTGCCAAACTAATAATTCGTTAAAGCGATCGTCACTAGCATTAACCACACCATCACCATTGGAATCGAAGCTTGCCAATTCAGCAAAACCTTCTCCAACTCCGCCGCCGAATAATTCAGAGCGATCGTCAATCACTCCATTCCCATTGTCATCAGTAGCAAGGAAAGCATCTTCTCCCGACAGCCAACCAGTGCTGACTTCGTAACCAGCAACTAGCATATCGAACTTAACTCCTTGGTCGATACTGATAGTTTGAACACCATCACCATTCAGGTCAATGGTAATCGGACTCACCCACCAACTTCTAGTAGTATCACGATCATTATTAGGATTGGAATCATGTTGATCAACCGCATGGATAGAAGCTTCGGTAAAGAACTGTGTCCCCACTTCAAAGTCATATCCATCCTTCACTTCACGCATACCAAAGAAAGAAAGCGTCGCTGACTCTCCAGGAGCTAAAGATTCACCTAGTTCCCAGACAACAGATCCTTCTGCTAGACCGTAGGATCTATTCCTCAAACGCTGACCATAAGAAGCAGTTCCAGGATCTGTAATTGAAACCTTACCGTTTGTCGGATCTACAAATTCAGGACTACCTCTAAAAGCGCCTTTCCAAATATAGGGAGAAAAATCGAAATACTGATTCCAGGAAAAACCAGTATCAGAAATCGTTTGACCTGGTTCCCAAAGATCGATGTTTTCCGGAACAATAGCTTTGGCTACTACACCAGTTGCTGTTCTACCAGACTCATTGGTCACGGTGACATCGTAACGCATGACATCAAAGGGATAGGCGACATCTTCGTTGAGAACCCATTTGTTGTCGATGAGAACCAAACGAGTTTCAGTGACATTAGTCGCTTCATAATTGATGGATAAATCAACATCTGCTTTAGTAACATCAACAGTAACAAATGCAGTATCTTCGCCACCCTTGCCATCGCTGACATGGTAAGAAAAGCTTTCGTTACCGACAAACCCAGCATCAGGAGTAAAGTTTAACTCTCCATTAGCTTGTAAAGTTACAGAACCATTGTCAGTAGAGATAGTTTGACCAACACTAATGGATTGACCTTCCACTGAAGTAACGCTTAATGGGTCGCCATCAGGGTCAGAGTCATTAGCTAAAACATCAATGCTGACGGGGACTCCCTGTTCTGTTATTTCGCGATCGTTAGAAGCATTAGGGGCCTGATTGGCAGGAGGCTTAACCTCAACAGTAACAAATGCAGTATCTTCGCCACCCTTGCCATCGCTGACATGGTAAGAAAAGCTTTCGTTACCGACAAAACTAGCATCAGGAGTAAAGTTTAACTCTCCATTAGCTTGTAAAGTTACAGAACCATTATCAGTAGAGATAGTTTGACCAACACTAATAGACTGACCTTCCACTGAAGTAACGCTTAATGGGTCGCCATCAGGGTCAGAGTCATTGGCTAAAACATCAATTCTTACAGGAACTCCCTGCTCGGTCATCTCGCGATCATTAGAAGCATTAGGGGCCTGATTGGCAGGAGGCTTAACATCAACAGTGACAAATGCAGTATCCTCGCCACCCTTGCCATCGCTGACATGGTAAGAAAAGCTTTCGTTACCGACAAACCCAGCATCAGGAGTAAAGTTTAACTCTCCATTAGCTTGTAAAGTTACAGAACCATTGTCAGTCGAGATAGTTTGACCAACACTAATAGACTGACCTTCCACTGAAGTAACGCTTAATGGGTCGCCATCAGGGTCAGAGTCATTAGCTAAAACATCAATGCTTACAGGAACTCCCTGCTC
>JBCCYD010000204.1:0-10521 GCA_039190385.1 Cyanobacteria bacterium P01_F01_bin.143
CAAAGACCAAGAGAAACAGATTCTTAAAGATAAAGCCAAACAAATTCTTCATGGGGCATTGCCAGAATTTCTCCAACATGGTTATGCTCGCACCAGTATGGATAAAGTAGCGAAATCGGCTGGCGTCTCGAAACAAACTCTTTATAGTTATTACCGTGACAAGGATGGGTTGTTTACTGCTTTAATCCAACATATTGCTTCAGAAAAGTTTCAAATTCTCTGGTCAAAACCTCTGGAAGGGGAACCGAAAGTGGTATTGAAGGAAATTGCTCATCGTTTATTGAATAATGTGGGGAATAAAAATCATCTTAATTTTTCACGTTTGATTGTTGCGGAATCGGATAAAAGACCAGATTTATCTCAGTTATTTTTGAAGACTGTGGCTAAGCCTTCAATTGAAATTTTAACTAATTATTTTCTGGAACAAGAAGATGTCAATTTTAGTGATCCAGAAGCAACGGCAATGATGTTTATTGGTTCTTTAATTTATTATGTTCTGAATCAAGAATTACTTCAGGGGAAGGAGATTATGCCCATGGACAAAGAAAGATATGTTAATAATCTGATAAATTTAGTTTTAGCTAATGCTATTCATAATTGATTTAAATAATTCCACTTATACCGTTAATTAAAAAAATATTTTTATTGTTTTAAAATTAAACAAATAACCATCTAGATTAAATCTCTTGTCTTAGACAATATCTCATTGCTAACGTGATCTCTTCAGAAGCAAATAGGCAAAATAACTATGTGCCTACAGGACGGTAACTTTTTTTGTTACAAATCTTAAAATTATTTTCTAATTAGCTATTAGTCTAAAGATGCGGGCTATAAGCTTTTTAATTTTCCCTAGCCAGGGAGTTAAACCATTATCAAAGCTGATAACTAGCAAAAAAAATAATTGGTAGACTGCTATACAAAAACAAAAAAATCTGTAAGATTTTGTAACCATCCTCAATTTAGAGCACCCCTCTAACGTATTATTAAGGTTAATAATTTTAATATTTCGCAAGATTTAAGGAGGTCTTGACTTGTCTATTCCTCTTTTAGGCTATGCACCGAAGACAATTAACGCTCGTATCAATGGATATGAGGTCGGAAGTGACGATCAGCCTAAGATTTTTACAGCAGAGAATTTGCTTTCCCCTGGAGACATGGGAAACTTGATTGAAGCTGCTTACCGTCAAATTTTCTTTCATGTTTTTAAATCAGATCGTGAGTCATTCTTAGAGTCTCAGCTTCGTAGTGGCCAGATCACTGTGAGAGACTTTATTCGTGGTTTATTACTTTCAGATACTTATAAACGTACTTTTTACGGATTCAACAGTAACTATCGTTTTGTTGAGCAATGTGTACAAAGGGTTTTAGGAAGAGATGTTTACGGAGAAGCAGAAAAGATATCTTGGTCTATTATCGTAGCTTCTAAAGGTCTAGAAGCTTTTGTTGATGCTCTTCTCGATAGTGAAGAATATCTCGATAATTTTGGTTTTGATACTGTTCCTTATCAACGTCGTCGGGTATTACCTGGCCGTGATGCGGGAGAAGTTCCTTTTAATATTCAATCTCCTCGTTACGATGTCTACTATCGTAAGATTCTCGGGTTCCCTTCTGCCACCTGGACTGGCGTAGTTCGTCGCTATACTCCTGGAGATACGAAACCCAAAGTGGGAGATCCCGCTCTCTATATGGATATGGTACGCAGCATGAGAAGAAGAGCTATTACTGGTTCTCCAACCGCTGCGAGCAATATTGATATGAGCAAAGTTCCTTATCGCAGAACTGCCTAGAAAATAACTAATTACTTATTTTCTTTTCGGTTTTGCTTTGTTGAATTTACGGTTATACCTTAGGGGGAGTTGTAGATTCGCATCTTAGTTTGGTTTTTTAAACTAGATTATCTTGTGAATTTATTACGCCCCCTTTGTTGTTAGCAGAGTTATTTCTTTTTTAATAGTCTCTTTACAACTGTCCTGAGACTTGCTTAGCTGGAGATTGGGTTTTTAATCAAGGGAAGAGCATTTTGGGTGTAGAACTGCGTAGTTACGTTTATTTAGATCGTTTACAATCCCAGCATGCAGCTTATATCGGTACTGTAGCTTTAGGATTTTTACCATTACCAGGGGATGCTTCTTTATGGATTGAAATTTCCCCTGGAATTGAAATTAACCGCATTACTGATGTAGCATTAAAGTCGGCGGTGGTTCGTCCTGGAGTTCAATTTGTCGAGAGATTGTATGGTTTGCTGGAAATTCATTCCAAGAGGCAAGGAGAAGTCCGAGCTGCGGGAAAAGCTATTTTAGAGGCCTTGGGAGTGGATCAACGTGATGGTCTGAAGCCGCAGGTGGTTTCTAGCCAAATTATCCGTAATATTGATGCTTATCAAGCGCAATTGATTAATCGGAATCGTCGGGGACAATTATTGCTTGAGGGACAAACTTTATATGTGTTGGAAGTTCAACCAGCTGCTTATGCGGCTTTAGCGGCCAATGAGGCGGAAAAGGCTGCTTTGATTAATATTTTGCAAGTGACTGCGGTAGGAAGTTTCGGTAGATTGTATTTGGGAGGAGAAGAACGGGATATTTTGGCAGGATCAGCGGCGGCTTTAACTGCGATCGAAAGTATTGCTGGGAGAGAAAGCTATGGGGGAAAAAACGAATAAACATTAATCATTGAACATTAATCATTGAACATTGACCATTGAACATTGACCATTGATCATTAAACATTTACTATTTATCATTTAAAATCTAGTTAAATATCGCTTAATATGAAAATTGTTTGCAGTCAAAGTGATCTCAAAAATCATCTTGCTTTCGTTAGTCGTGCCGTGCCTTCTCGTCCTGAACCGATTGTGTTGGGAAATGTTTTGCTTCTGGCAGATGAGATAACTCAAAAAGTTACCCTAACGGGATTTGATGGCAGCTTGGGAATTCGCACCAGTTTCCCAGCGGAAATTAGTGAAAATGGCACAATTACTTTGCCTGCAAAGTTGTTTAATGATATTGTGTCTCGTCTACCAGAAATGGAAGTTACTCTTTCTTGGGGAGAAAGTGATAGCGAAGCTGGCGCTTTGGTCGCAATTTTGAGTTCGGCTTCGGGCAAATTTCAACTCAATGGGATGGACGCAGCAGAGTTTCCTGAATTACCAATTGTGGAAAATGAAGAGATTATTGATTTACCGATCGCGACTTTATTAGAAGGCTTAAAGGGTTGTCTATTTGCAGCGAGCACCGAAGCCTCGAAACAAATTCTCACGGGAGTTCATCTTTCGACTTCAGAAGATCATAGCGATTTTCTTGAATTTGCCGCAACGGACAGTCACCGTTTATCAGTTTTACAAGCATCTTTAATGGGTAAAGAAGAAACAAGCGCAGAGGCAGATGAAGCAGATTCGGTTACGGCAGAAGAAGAGCCAGTACTTAATCTTGGTGATTTTTCGGTAACTATTCCCGCAAGGGCGTTACGGGAGTTGGAGAAAATGCTAGCCGATGGCAGTGCAGCGAATAAAACTGTGAAAATTTGTTATGACGAGACACAGATTTTATTTGAGTTAGGAGATCGTATTTTGACAACGATGAGATTGACGGGAACCTATCCTCCTTATCAAAGATTGATCCCTGCGAGTTTTACACGTAATTTGGTTTGCGATCGCAAAAGTCTCCTAAGTAGTTTAGAATTAGTCGCTGTACTCGCGCAAAAAACTAACATTGTCAAATTCACTTTAGATGGCACCAATAGTCAATTAATCCTTTCTGTTGAAGCTCAGGATGTGGGAAGTGCGACCCA
Organism: Cyanobacteria bacterium P01_F01_bin.143; assembly: GCA_039190385.1. Taxonomy (GTDB): domain Bacteria; phylum Cyanobacteriota; class Cyanobacteriia; order Cyanobacteriales; family Xenococcaceae; genus Xenococcus. The sequence goes on from JBCCYD010000204.1 coordinate 3,787, forward strand.
ATCTTTACCAGCAGAAATTATGGGTGAGAACGTCGATATTGCTTTTAATATTAAATATCTAATGGATGGACTGAAAGCTCTATTGGCAACAGATATCAAAATGCAATTAAATGAATGGAATCAACCAGTAATTTTTACTCCAGTAAATGGTTCTCTCATGACTTATTTAGTTATGCCAGTCCAAATTAGAAGTTGATAAATTAATCGCTCTTTAGTAAAGCGATCGCATTATACGAAGTATCAGCAATAATTTACTTTATCTTCTTGCTCTATAAATTTCTCTATCTTTAATTTAATTAATGTTTTAATCTCTAGTTTGAACTAATTCTAATCCTCTATCTAATCATAAAACTGTAGAAATTGCTCTGTAATTTTGCGATCGCGTAACGTGTAATGTCAACGTTGATAAACTCAATTATGGAAATTAAACAATCTAATGCCCGTTATAGGTGCAAATCGAAAAGAACTACCTCAAGTTACACGCAAAGCAAAAGTGAAGCCAAATCCTAATGCTGATTGGACAACTAAAGAGATAAGAATTTAAGTTAGATAAAATAAATTAGTAATTAGGCTTGTTGCGTAATACAATTTGAAGCAACAGAAAAGCTTATTGGTTAAAGCTTGCAGCTGTTATCGATTGAAATTTTCTGTAAGCCTATATTGACAAAGATTTTGTCTGGTTTTTCGAGTTAATTTGCAACAAGCCTATTATTAACTATGGCACTAAAAAAAATATTAATTTTAGCTTCCAATCCCAAAGGTGATTTAAGAATAGATCGAGAAATTAGGGATTTAACTTCGGCAATAGAGAGAAGTAAAAATTCTGATGAATATGAAGTTGTAATTCGCTTAGCAGTTCGTCCTAGTGATTTACATGAAATATTTGATCGCAATCCACCACATATAGTTCATTTTAGCGGTCATGGAGAAGCAGAAGCAGGATTAGTCCTAGAAAGCGATGATTCTGGCGAGCAAATAATTACTAACAAAGCTTTATCTGGGTTATTTAATCTTTTTGCCAAAGATGCTGAATGTGTTTTACTTAATGCTTGCACTACAGATATTCAAGCTGAGGCGATTAAGCAATATGTACCTTATGTTATTGGCACAAGTCGTGAAATTTTAGACCGAGCAGCTTATCTATTTTCCGTCGGTTTTTATACAGCTTTAGGTAATGGAGAAGCGATCAAAATTTGTTTTGCCAGAGGATGTAATGCTATTGAATTGGAGTTAAATAATATAGATTTAGAAACAGATATTGAAGAGGTATCTCGTAAATTAGTTGTAGTTGGCGGGTCTAAATCATCTCAGAAAGTAGATCCTCTAAAAATTATTCTCAAGAGAAATTCTGATCGGATTAACCAAGACTTATTGAAAGACATACCTCCTGCATCACCAGAGTTTATTGCAAAAATTCGACAAGAGACAACGAGAAAAAATTATATTTATAAGTTACGGGATGTCTTGGATAATTTCGGACAAACAATAATTGAAAGAGACAAACCAATATCAGGTTTTGAATACGTACAGCGTCTGACTCTATTGAATAAAGTTCAAGATTTTTGGATTGAAGGATTTTTAAAACCTTCTCTCTATTTCAATACAGCTGTAGACACCACCGAAGATGATTACTACGAAGATGATTCTTATGATGAACTCAAACAAACCGATATCACTGGGCAAATTAGTGACGGTCAAACCCTTTTAATTCTGGGAAATCCTGGTGTTGGTAAAACTATTACTCTCTTACAACTAGCTGAAAGACTAATCCAGCAAACCAAACAAGACTTAGATAAAAATGGACAAAATTCAAATATTCCAATTCCAGTAGTTTTAAACCTTTCTTCCTGGGGAGAAAAACGACAACCATTGGAAGAGTGGTTAATTGAGGAATTAAAGGATAAATATCAAGTTCCAAAAGCTTGGAGTGAACCTTGGATCAAAGAGCAACAGCTAACCGTACTGCTTGATGGTTTAGATGAAGTCAAGGAAAAATATCGTAATGCTTGTGTCAGAGAGATTAATAAATTTATTGCCGATGATCATTTAGAAACAGAAATTGTTGTTTGTAGTCGAGTCAAAGATTATGAAGCTCTGGTAGAAAGACTTTTACTAAGTAGTGCTATCTGTCTTCAACCTCTTTCTAAACAACAGTTATTAAATTTCCTGGAAAAAGCCGATGATTCACTGATGGGTTTAAAAACCGCGATTCGGCAAGATGAGGAAATAGCTGAATTTGCCCAAAATCCTTTGATATTAAATATGATGACCTGGACTTATAAAGGCTGGTCAGCAGAAAAGTGTCAAAAACAATTTCGGATTGCTAAAAATAGAGAGTTTAATTTATTTAAATCTTATATTGAGAAGAATTTAGCTCAAGAAAATAAAGAGAAAAAATATCCCCAGGAGAAGGTTTTGCATTGGCTCAGTTGGTTGGCAAAGATGATGGTCAATGAATCAAAAATAATTTTTTTGATTGAGAAGATGCAACCAACTTTACTTGAAAGTCGAACGGAGAAAATAAGCTATCAAATCAGGAATTTTCTGATTGGGGGGCTGATTTATGGGCTGATTTTCGGTCCAATTTTCGGTCCAATTTATGAGCTAATTTTCGGGCTAATTTTCGGGCTGATTGGAGGAGTAATTACTGGGTTATCAAAAGAAATCACCCTATTCGAGCAAGTGAATTGGTCATGGCAAAATGCTAAATCCAAGGTTATTCGAGATGTTTTGAGTTTCGGGCTGACTGGAATGCTGACTGGAATGCTGACTGGAATGCTTATTTTTAGGTTGATTGGAGGGCTAAATTTAGGGCTGATTGACGGGCAGATTTACGATCTGAGTGAACTGCTGAATACAAGGCTGAGTCCAGTGCTGATTTTCGGTCTGATTTTTGGAATGGATTTTGGGCTGATTGGAGTGCTGATTGGAGTACTGAAGAGTGGGTTTAGTAGTACTGAAGTAAAACAGAGAACAATCCCCAATCAAGGAATTTGGAGTTCAAGTAAAAACTCTCTCAGAATGGGGTTGATTTTTGCGTTGACTGGAGTGCTGATTTTTGTGCTGATTAGAGACCTGTTCCCAAGGTTTGGAGTGCTGATTTTCGGACTGGGTTTCGGGCTGATTTTCGGGCTAATAAATGGAGGAACTACTTGTATCCAACACTTTAATCTACGCCAAATTCTTTACCGTAAAGGTAGCATTCCTTGGAACTATGCACGCTTCCTTGATTATGCTTCGGAACGCTTATTAATGAAAAAAGTTGGTGGTGGATATATTTTTTATCATCGAATGTTGATGGAACATTTTGCAAACATGGAACTAGAGTAATAAGCCATGAGCAAAAAAATTCTAATTCTAGCTGCAAATCCCAGAGGCGATCTGAGAAATATAGATCGGGAAATTCGCGATCTCAAAAAAGCGATCGCGCGTAACAAAAATTCTGATGAATTTGAAATAGAAACAGAAGTCGCAGTTTTATCAGAAGACTTACAAGGTTTAATCTACGATAATCAACCCTATATCGTTCATTTTTGCGGACATGGCACTGGGGAAGATGGCTTGGTTTTTGTCAATGAAGACGGAAAAGAGGAATTAGTCAGCAATGACGCTCTAGCCGAACTTTTCCGTATTTTGGGCAAAGATATCGAATGTGTTTTACTCAATGCTTGCCATACTGAAACGCAAGTAGATTTGATCGTAGAACATATTCCTTTTGCGATCGGAACTAGCAAAGAAATCTTAGACAAAGCTGCTTATTGGTTTTCAATTGGTTTTTATAAAGCTCTAGTCCGAAAGCAACCGATAGAGGTCTGTTACGAATGGGGTTGTAATGCAGTACAAATCAAGATGCCTAATCTGAAATTTGTTTCAGAGTCTACGGGGCGATTTCGTAAATTAATTGCGATCGCACAAGACGATACGGAAATAGAAAGCGAACCGTTAAAAATTGTCCTCAAGCAAAAACCAGCTTTAGAGTCTACTCCTCAAACATTTGCGCCAGAAATTCCCACTCCAGAAATTAAGCCAGAAGCAAAAGTAATTCCTCCTGATATAGAAGCAGAGCTACAACTGGAACAAGAAATTAAGGATTATCAAGATCTAACTCGTACCGCGATCGATAATTTAGGTAACAATTCAAACAATTTAGTTATCAGAAAACCCATTACTCGGACTGAATATCGTCAGCGTCAGACCTTATTAAACAAGGTAAAAGAATTTTGGATTGATGGGTTTCTTAAGCCTTCTCTTTATACCGATAATGCGATTAATTTAGAGTTGGAATCTCGTCCAGATGCGATTTTGCGCCCCGAACTTAGCTCAGAAGTATTACCCATCGAGTTAGACGAATCCTTCGCTGAACTTCAGCAAACTGATATCTATCAACAAGTTGGACAGGGGAAAACTCTTTTAATTTTAGGAGAGCCTGGTTCTGGGAAAACTATAACTCTGCTGCAACTAGCCGAACATCTGATAGAACAAACAACACAGGATTTAACAAAGCCAATTCCCATCGTGTTCAATCTTTCTTCTTGGGGACAAGCGCAACAACCACTGGAGAAATGGTTAATCGAAGAATTTAAAGATAAATATCAAGTTCCCAAGCTCTGGAGCGAGCAATGGCTAAAAGAAGAACAGCTAATTCTACTGTTGGATGGTTTGGATGAAGTACAAGTTAATCAGCGCAATGCTTGTGTTAGGGCAATTAACGATTTTGTTACCTCTCACAACCTGACGGAAACTATAGTTTGTAGCCGAGCCAAGGACTATGAAGCTCTTAGCGAAAAGCTACAACTCAGCAGTGCAATTTGTCTTAAACCTCTTTCTTCTGCGCAAGTATATAGTTTTTTAGATACTGTTGGGGAATCCTTATCTGAATTGAAAACTCTTCTGCGACAGGATGAGGAACTTGAACAATTTGCCCAAACTCCGTTAATTCTTAATGTAATGAGTTTGGCTTATCAAGGATGGTCAACTGAGGATTTATTAAAAGAGTTGAGATCTACTGATAATCGTTATTCACATTTGTTTGATAGCTATATTCAGCGAATGCTCAATCGAAAAGTTTCTCGATCAATAAAGTCAAAATATTCCAAGCAAAAAGTTGTTCGTTGGCTAAGTTGGTTAGCAAAAAAAATGGTTAGAGAGTCAAGAACTGTTTTTTTAATTGAAAAATTACAACCAACTTTACTTCAAAATAGAGGTGAAATAATTAGCTATAAAATCAGGAATTTTCTGATTGGAGGTCTGATTTATGGTCTGATTGAAGGACTGATTTATGGAATTATTATCGGTGTATATTCGTGGCGTACTTTTGGGATAATTTTAGGATTAACTTATGGGAGGCTTTTTGGATTAATAGTATTTCTTAATTTTGGATTAATAGCAGGACTTATTATTTGCTTGCAAAAAGAAATCATTCTATTCGAACATAGGAATTGGTCATGGCAAAAAGCTAAATTAAATCGTGTTCCAGAAGCACTGATTTTGGGGTTGATAGGAGCGATAATTGTTGGGATAACTGGAAATCTAGGAGGGCTAATAGGGTTGATTATAGGATTAGTCATGATAATAAATGATTGCTTTAATTATACTGAAGTAAATGACGGAATATTACCTAATCAAGGAATTGGGAACTCTATTAGAAACTCGTTTGAATACGGAATTATTTTAGGAGCAATAGTTTTAATATTTTTTGAAAGTCTGGCTTATATATTAGGAGATAAATTAGTTCACTATAGTATTGATGGACTATTAATAGGCACCTTCACAAGTCTTTTGTTAGCTATTAAAAATGGTGGGGCTACTGGTATTCAGCACTTTAATCTACGCCGAATCCTTCACAAACAAGGTCATATTCCTTGGAATTATGCTCGCTTTCTCGATTATGCGACCGAACTTTTATTAATGAAAAAAGTTGGTGGTGGATATGTTTTTTATCACCGCATGTTAATGGAACATTTTGCAAACATGGATCTGGAGCAATAAATCATGACCAAAAAGATTTTAATCCTAGCCGCTAACCCTAGAGGAGATCTCCGTTTAGATTATGAAATCAAAGATTTGAAAGATGCAATCAAGCGTAACGAAAAATTTGATGTTGAAATTGAGCTGGCGGTTAATGCAGAAAGTATCGATAATCTCATAGCAGAAAATCAACCCTTAATCGTTCACTTCTGCGGACATGGTGCTGGTAAACAAGGATTAGTCGTTGCAGGGAAAGGTGGCATCGAACAATCTTTATCCAATGATGAACTAACTAATATTTTCCAAAGTTATGGAGAGGGAATAGAATGCGTTCTGTTAAATGCTTGCTATACAGAAGTTCAAGCTGATGTGATTTCTGAATATATTCCTTATGTAATTGGTACGAGTCGGGAAATTTTAGACGAAGTTGCTCATTATTTTTCCATTGGGTTTTATAAAGGCATAGCAGAAGAACAACCAATAGAAACTTGCTATGAATGGGGATATGCCTCTATTAAAAGTAACCTTGAGAATGCAGAGATAGTTACTTCTATTGATGAAATCAACAATAGATCGCGGAAGTTAAACGTTATCAATACCGGGACAGTTGAGAATAATTTAGAGCCTTTAGAGATAATTCTTAAACACAATAAGTCTCTGGAAAGTCAGTTCGCATCGAATGTATCACCTCTCGACGCGATCGGTCTTCGTGTCGCCTCTCGAAAAGCGCGACATCGCCGACGCAAAGCGCGACGAGCTCGCCGTCGG
>JBCCYD010000205.1:0-10470 GCA_039190385.1 Cyanobacteria bacterium P01_F01_bin.143
CCTCGCTATGTTCGGTATCCTCTCTCTCCTCAGCGAAGCTGTCACCCCTGGTTCCGTCCCCGTGCTCAAGGGCCTCATCCCCCCCTTACGATGTGAACATTACATTTTCAGTGGAATATCACTAAAACATTACAATACCTAAATTTTTGAGAATTTAAACTAAAGAAAATAATGACGAATATTTAATAGTAATTGGGGAGAAATAAATTATGTCTTATTCTTACGATACAAAAGGCGGCTCAGGAAGCTTTGGTAGCAAAGGTGGTTCCGATAGTTTCGGCAAAAAAGGTGGCTCAGGAAGCTTTGGTAGTAAAGGTGGTTCTGATAGCTTCGGCAAAAAAGGTGGATCAGGAAGCTTTGGTAGTAAAGGTGGTTCTGATAGCTTCGGCAAGACTGAAAGTTTCGGTAGCAAAGGCGGTTCCGATAGCTTTGGCAGCAAAGGCGGTTCAGGAAGCTTCGGTAGCAAAGGTGGTTCTGATAGCTTCGGCAGCAAAGGCGGTTCAGGAAGCTTCGGTAGCAAAGGCGGTTCAGGAAGCTTCGGCAAAAAAGGTGGTTCTGACAGCTTCGGCAGCAAAGGAGGTTCCGATAGCTTCGGTAGTAAAGGAGGTTCTGATAGCTTCGGCAGCAAAGGCAGTTCAGGAAGTAAGGGTGATTCTGGTAGCTTTGGCAAAAAAGGTGGATCAGGAAGCTTTGGTAGCAAAGGCGGTTCCGATAGCTTCGGTAGCAAAGGAGGTTCTGACAGCTTTGGCAGTAAAGGTAGTTCAGGAAGTAATGGAAGTAAAGGTAGTTCAGGAAGTAATGGAAGTAAAGGTAGTTCTAGCAGCGGTGGCAGCAATAGTAATTCTGGCAGCGGCGGCAGTGGAGGTAGCGGCGGCGGAAAATTTAACGAGTCGCCAGTTTATGATAATGTGCCTCTCAACGGCAGAATTTCCGTTATGGAAAATATGAAGCAGGTCATTGATATTGATGCTTCTGATGACTACGATTCTGAAGGAAATGGTCTTAAGTACTTCATTGTTGGCGGAAAAGATCGTGATTTCTATGAAATTGATAGGAAGACCGGAAAACTTTCTTTTCTTGACGCTCCAGACTTTGAAAAACCCCTCGATCATGATGGCGACAATACCTATGACGTAATTGTTCGAGTCGTCGATTCTCATGGTGCTTTTACCGATCAACCCCTTTGGGTCAAGGTTACAGATAAACCTGACACTCCTACTAATAGAGATCCTATAGCCAAAGATGATCATGTAATGGCCAAAGCAGGGGGACAAGTAGGAATCCGTGTCCTTGATAATGATTTTGATCCTGATGGCGATGATGTGAAAATCAAATTCTCGGCTACAGATAAAATCAGTGACAATGGCGGTACGATTAAATGGAATCGTAATGGAACTCCTGACGATTTTTCTGACGATAAATTAGTTTATAAACCTGCGGCTGGTTTTACTGGAGTTGATACTTTCCAATATGCTATTAGCGATGGCAATGGTGGCATGGATATGGCAACCGTCAAAATTACTGTTAAGGCTGGTGATCCTGGTGATGGGACAAAAAATCTTATCAGAGGAACTAATGGTGATGATCTTTTAGAGGGCGCATCAGGCCAAAGCAGTGATGATATCAGAGGTTTAGGGGGCAATGATACTCTGAGAGGATTCGCTGGTCATGACTGTCTAGTTGGTGGTGCAGGTAATGATAAGTTACATGGTAATGATGGCAATGATACTCTCGATGGAACTGATTCTGTTAATGATGGAGTTGGCGAATGGGATGTTCTTGCCGGAGGAAAAGGTAAAGATGTCTTTGTCTTAGGGGATAAAGATGGAGCTTATTATCTAGGTAAGGGCAATAAGGATTTTGCCTTAATTAAGGATTTTGAGCTTGGTCAAGATAAGTTAGTTTTAAATGGCTCCGTTGGTGATTATGAGTTCAAAGGCAATGAAATCTATAAAGATGGTGATTTGGTTGCTAACTTGGTTGGAGTTCGCAACTTTGAATTAACTGGGGACGATATTCAATTTACTTCTTAATTATTGATCCCATCTTTTAACTCACGAAACCCGACTATACTGATGGTTATTAGCGATCGCTAATAACCATCAGTACTCGACATCCTTAAAGAATCATATAGGCGCTATATGGTATTTCATTCACCATTAAAACCAATCATTACTTGTTTAGCACTACCGTCTCTTTTTGTAGCACAAGCTTTTCAAGAATTCTCCGAGCTACTGCGATCGCGAATGACAAGAGTTGGTTTTCCTTATAAACTTCTTAAGATTGGAATTGAAATTCAGGTATTTTTACCTAGGGGATGGCTCAAAAAATTATAGAATATCTACTAGTACCGCTGCGCAGAAGTCAAAAGTCAAGAAGAGACGTGCTGCCGACACGTCTGTGCAAAAGTTAAAAGTACCTTTTTATAAAGGTTTCAAGCTTTGCTAATTTGTATTGTACTTATGCCTGTATCCACCAAATATTTTGTAAAAACAATATGAGTAATACTATTTGGGAACTAGATTTTTATTCCCGTCCGATGTTCGATGAGAATAAAAAAAAAGTCTGGGAAGTCTTAATTCATGAAAGTCCGACCACTACAGATAAATCACTAGATGATCTATTTAGATATTCTCAATACTGTTCTAGCAAAAATGTTAATTCCTTATGGTTGAAGGGCGCTCTAGAAAAAGCGATCGCCAAAGCAGAAGTTAAACCCCGCAAAATTCGCTTCTTCCGTCGCCAAATGAATAATATGATTACCAAAGCTTGCGAAGAGTCAGGAATTGCCGCCATTCCTAGTCGTCGCACCTATGTCTTGGAGCAATGGATAGAAACCAGAATAAAAACAGTTTATCCAGAAGAAACGGGATATGATCAGAAGGCTGCTAATTCTGCTTCAGTTAAATATCCGCCTCTCAATGCGGTTCCCCTTCCCGATGCCGTACGCGGGGATAAAAGCGATCGCTGGGCGTTTGTCAATTTAGAAAGTTCCGCTTTTGAAGAGATGGCCGAATGGGATATTGATTTTAGCGAAGCTTTCCCCCTATCTCTAGCTAATGTTTCTCCTAAGACTAAAATTCCTGGACTAATATTTTTCTCGCCTCGGGCTAATCCCCTAGCAGCTTGGATGTCTGGATTAGAAATGGGTTATCTGCAACTAGAAATAACTTCCCGTCCCAGATTACGCTTGGAAACAGGCGCTAGTGATAGTTGGATCTTAGCGAATATGACCAATCAACAAACTCTTGCAGAAGCGAAAGGATTTGAAGAAAGTAAAAAGAAAGCTCAGGGAGTTCATTTTCTCGCAGTGCAATCAGCTCCCGATTCAGAGTCCTTTGCTGGGTTTTGGTTGCTCAAAGATTAATCAGGATTTACAGGATTATAGGATTTATAGGATTAAAAAGCAGCATTAAAGAAAAAGAAGTGTTTTAAGCTACTTCATCTATACTGATAACACCTCTACCAACTAAATCCTGAAAATCCTTAAATCCGCCTAATCCTGATCTGATCATGGTATGAAAATAGAAGAAATAACCTATCAAATAATTGGCTGTTGCATGAAAATTCATCGCACATTAGGCAATGGATTTCGGGAAGTAATTTATCAAAGATGCCTCGATATTGAACTGAAAAGAACAGGCTTGAAATTTGGTAGAGAAGTAGATCAAAATATTTTCTACGAAGGTATACAAGTAGGAACCAGAAGAGCTGATTTTATAGTAGAAAATAAGGTGGTAGTTGAATTAAAAGCAGTAATTAACTTAGAAAATGTTCATCTAGCACAAGCTAAAAATTATGTAGTTGCTTATGATTTTCCAATAGGATTATTGATTAACTTTGGCTCAACTAGCTTACAGTATAAAAAAATATTTCACCCCCAAAGATCAGGATTTTCAGGATTATAGGATTTACAGGATTAAAGCAAAAGATGTATTTTAAGCTATTTTAGCTATAGGGATAACACCTCTACCAGCCAAATCCTGAAAATCTTTAAATCCTTATAATCCTGATCTTTTTTTGTGGTTCTTATTAGAGAATGGAGTAGTTTAGGCTACTTCAGTCACACTGATAATACTTCCACCAGCTTTGTGAATACTTTGGACTTTGCGTGATAGCTGGCTAAAGCTAACCACAGATTCCTGCTGACTATACTTATTCAATCTGGCAGCGCCTTTAGAACTAGAGTAAGTTACTCGGAAACGCTTGCTATTATTATCATAATTAGCACCATTGCCTTTAGCAGGATCTTTAATCGCAGTAGCGGTATTACCTGCAATAGAAGTAATCAAGCGAGCAGCTCCACTACTGTCATTAGTAGCCGGACCTCTAAGTAAAGAGAACATTCTATTAAAGCTATCATTACTCAAACCTACTTGAGAGCTAATCCCACGAGCATAAGGCACTTTATTTTCGCCAAAATTGCTTATGTATTCATCGCTATCAATATAGGAATCAATTTCAGCATCGTAACCACCATCGTTATAAGTGGCTACATGCTCGCCGATTTCCGCTTGAGCTTGTGGTGCGCGGCCTAATAGATGTTTGAAGTTTAATTCTATAAAGCGGTATTGGGATGAGCCATGAAAGAATAGTGACTGATACAATTCTGATTTTGCAACAGCTCTAACAAAGTCACGAACTGTAATACTACCATTTCTTAATAAAGACTCAGCAGTGGACAGGCGATCGCTATCCAATACGTACTGATTACCCAATACTTGTTTATAGACTGCTCTGATAACATCTTGTAAATCTTCTTCTGTCGAATTAGAACGAAGTTCCAAAGCAGCCCCCTCAAAAGCATCTAAACCAAGGGCCGCTGATCTTGTTAAATTTCCCATTGGTTTTTTCTCCTGAAGTTTTTGTCCTAGGACATTGCGTTGATTACATAGTCTAGGTAAGTGCGATATTCGGTTAATGCTTGAGCAGATAAATCACGAGGTGCACATCCGCGATCGCGTAGGAAGGACAATCCAGTTACATAAGTAGAAGCATCAATTCCTAATGCTTTGTATACTTCGCGCGCCCCAGCAATTCCCCATTCATCAAGAGGACCAGTACCACCTACGACTAGGCAATAGTTGATAAGACGAAGATAGTGCACGATGTCACGTTTGCATTTGTCTTTTTGAGTACCAGCATCGATGTCACGACCACTTCCATTGGGGAATTTTGTGTAGATCGCATCTACTGCTTCTTGTGCTACTTGGTCGTAGTTACCAGCCAATTTTTCGGCGGCTTCCATACGAGCTGCTGCACGTTGTAGACTTCCTTGTACGGACTCTAAATCGGAAGAGCTGGGGAAGCGGCCTGCTAAGTCAGCAGAAGCGACAGCAGTGGTTAACACTGATTTCATAATTCTGATTTCTCCTGTTTTAAATTAATTTCGTTTTCGATTTGGAACAATATTGGTTTGCTAAGACTTAGCCAATTGCTGCTGATGCTGCATCAAAGTAGCTAGCTGCTTCGGAAGCTAGGGCAGAACAGTCACCTTCTGTAACAGTAGGTTGGCTGAATTTGGAACCAGCTTGTTCTTTAGTATTAGTATTTTGAATATGAGCTACTACACAAGCTTTCATGATGTTGATTGCTCTTTGAGTATTGCTAGTAGGAACGCCCAATGCTGCGTAGGTTTCTTTAAGACCATTTAAGCAACGATCATTTAAGACAGAAGCATCGCCAGTTAACAATGAATAACTGATATAACGAAGAACGATCTCAGCATCACGCAAGCAAGCAGCCATCTTACGATTAGTGAAAACGCCACCACCAGGAGCCGTTAAGCCAGGGCTTTCACAAACGATTCCTGCTACAGAATCAGTAACAATACAACTAGCATTCGAAGTAATTACGCTTACTGCATCAAGACGTTTGTTGCCTTCGGCGATAAAGCCTTTAAGCGCATCTAAATCGCCACCACCGACGAAAGAGCCGCTAGAATCTGCACCTGTTACAGCGCGGGAAAATGCGTCAAGCATTGATTTCTCCTTAAAATAACTAAATTGATAAAAACTTTGAGAATTGTTCAGTGCGAACAACTAGAAGTGAGAATATCAACTACACACAACTTAGATATTATTTCTTGACAAGAAAGTAATAAAACTTTAGATGGAAAATTATTGCTATTCAGTACTAATATTTTTCCAAATTACGTTTAGTGCGAATTATAATCGCTTATATTTAAGTGTTTAAAGCCTGAAGCTACAAACCAGATAAACTATTATGATAGGGTGTGTATTTAGGGGAAAAATCAAAATAAAGAAGTAAGCTCACCTAAATTACTTACTTCTTTATTAAATTTTATGGTTGTATGTTGTGATTTGATGATATGACAAACGGTTGAGCGATCGCACTTTCTTCATGAAAGTCTAGGAGCAGTGGAAAATGATGTAATATATCCTCATTAAGATTTACAAAACTTGATGATATGGGTTCTGACGGCATTGTATAAAAGAACTTATCGAGATAATGCTAGGCATAATTCTCTAGTATGAGTTTTAACTAGGCATTGTTATTGATAACGCTTCCCCTCTTAAGGCGCAAAATGCACGAAAAACTTAGTGCATAAAATAATCTAGGTATTAATTCTTCTATAATATTTATTTATTTTGAGGAGTTGACCCTTATCATTTTTGTGCAAATTCTGTGCAAAACCACAAAATTTGGTTATTGAGGGAAGTTAGCGTAGGGAAGTAAAGTCTTATTTTGATTTTATAGATTGTTTGCTTCACTGCGTTGGCATTTGTCAATAACCAGGTTAGGTATTTTTGTGAGGGTGGAGATTAAATTAGCACGAGCAACAGCAAACTATTGAGGTCACTCATTTTGGGAAAAACTAGCTGTTGCTTGGGAGTTGTGCTTATGGCATATCAAGCTCCTAAAAAGAAAATATTATTCTGTTAAGGGAGATTTTTTTAATGGTTTTTGGACCAGCATCCGAACTTGGTGTCGGTTTATTTGAAGATACGGCTGCTTTTGAATATGTACCAGGTCGTTCTGATGAAGAAGCAGAAAGCATTATCCGTGCTGTTTACCGACAGGTATTAGGTAATGCCTATGTGATGGAAAGTGAAAGAGCTGCTATCCCCGAATCTCAATTCAAAAGAGGTGAATTGAGTGTTCGTGAGTTTGTGCGCGCGATCGCAAAATCCGACGCATACATGTCTCGCTTCTTTGACAAAGCTCCTCGTTATCGCTTTATTGAGCTAAATTTCAAACATCTGTTAGGTCGTGCGCCTAATAGTTTTGAAGAAATGAGAGCCCATAGCACTATCCTTGATAATGGTGGCTACGAAGCAGAAATCGATTCCTATCTTGATAGCGATGAATATCAAAAGGCTTATGGTGAATTCTTCGTGCCCTTCTATCGTGGTTATAAGAGTAAACCTGGTCAAACTATGGTTGAGTTTACTCATATGTTTGCCATGTTACGCGGTGCATCTTCCAGTGACTTCAAAGGAAGCTTAGCTGGTAAGACTCCTGTTCTTAATAAAAATATTATTCAAGGCACTCCTTTGGCGATTATTCCTCCTTCCAGTGGTTCTGCTGGTAATGGTTGGTCTTTCCAGGATACTACTTTAGGTTCTCGTTCTCGTCATGGAGTTGGCGCTAGTGCCAATGGCAAAGTGTACAGAATTGAAGTAACTGCTTACGCTTCCCCTGGTGCAGTCAATCGTGTTTCCAAGTTCCGTCGTAGCAACAAAGTATATCTTGTTCCCTTCGACAAATTATCCGAGGAATACAAACGTATTCACAGACAAGGCGGACAAATTGCCAGCATTACCGCCGTTTAAATAAGTTAACCTTATAAGAGTTAATTCTTAGTAGTAAGCAGTGTTTAGTAAACAACTGTTTGCCAATTAATTTAAGCATAAAATTCAGGAGAAATCAATCAAATGGCAGTTGTAGACGCTCGTTTTGAACTTTGGGAGACTAGTAGTGCTGATGAAAAAGCAGCCGTAATCCGTGCTGTTTACAATCAGGTTTTGGGTAATCCTTATGTAATGGAGAGCGAACGCTTGCTAAGCGCGGAATCCCAATTATGTAATGGGACTTTAAGCGTTAGAGAGTTTGTCCGTGCAGTGGCAAAATCTGATTTTTACCGTACTCGTTATTTTGAGTCTTGTGCTCCTTATCGTTTTGTAGAGCTAAACTTCAAGCATCTTTTAGGACGTGCTCCGGACGATCAAGCAGAACTTTCGGCTCATATTCAAACAGCTATTAACCAAGGTTATGATGCTGAAATCGATTCTTATATCGATAGTCAAGAATATTCCGACAAGTTCGGCGAGAATGTAGTTCCTTACTACACTGGGGCTAAAACTGAGACTGGCAAGAAACAAGTTAACTACAATCGCACTCAATCTTTATTCAAAGGTTATGCAGAGATTGATAGTGCAACTACAGCTTCTGTTTTAGTGGGTAGTGTAGCGGGTAACTCAGCTGTATCCGCTGCTCGTAGTTCGTCTAGTGGTCGGGTAGCTGCTTATAAAGACGCTACAGAAAAAACTTTCAAAATTGTAGTTACGGGGGCTAAATTCGATGGTCCTCGCCGCGTTAGTAATAATGTCTATCTTGTTCCTGGCGATCGCATGACACCTCAAATTCAGAGAATCAACAGTACTGGTGCCAAAATTGTCAGTATTACTGAGGTTTAAGTGACTTATGAATTTAGTGTTCATGCTTAATCTAAGTTTATGTGCACTAAATCTTGGTGACTACAATCTCAGCCAACCAAGAGTTGGCTGAGAATTCATAATACTTGATAAAATATTAAATTCAGGAGAAATTTCAATGTCACTAGTCGAATTAGTTCCCAACTTCACGAAAGAAGATTCCCAGTCAGTCATTCGTGCTATCTACAGACAGGTATTAGGCAATCCTCACGTAATGGAAAGTGAACGCCTCGTAAAAGCTGAGTCGCAATTATGTGACGGAACTCTTAGTGTTAGAGAGTTTGTCCGTGCAGTAGCGAAATCAGACTTTTACCGGGCTCGTTATTTCGAGACCTGTGCGCCCTATCGTTTTGTAGAACTAAACTTCAAGCATCTTTTAGGAAGAGCGCCTGTAGATCAAGCAGAGCTTTCCGAGCATATTCAAACAGTTATCAACCAAGGATATGAAGCTGAAATCGATTCCTACATTGATAGTAAAGAATATTCTGAGAAGTTTGGTGAGTATTTGGTTCCTTATTACACAGGAGTCAAAACTGAAATTGGGAAAAAGCAAGTTAATTATAATCGCACTCAATCTCTATTTAAAGGCGCTGCTGAAATAGATAGCTCCAACAAGGCTTCTACTTTGATAGCTAGTGTAGCTGGTAATAGTGCAGTATCTGCGGCTCCTAGTTCTTCTAGCGGTCGGATTGCTGCCTATAAAGATGCCACAGAAAAAACCTTTAAAATTGTGGTTAGCGGCTCAAAATTTGATAGTCCTCGTCGCATTAGCACAACGGAATATATCGTTCCTGGCAATCGTATGACACCTCAAATCCAGCGTATTAACCGCACTGGAGCTTAGATTGTCAGCATTACCGAGATTGCTTAAGACGCTTATTCTATTTATCAGCTTTTACCTAAAATGTTTTTAAGTTAGTAGGATAGCTAGCTGATTCATATCAAGTAAAAGAGCTGAAAACTTTTTTCGATTAATAAATTATAAAATTCAGGAGAAATTTCAATGTCACTTTGGGTAGAAACTACCGCACCAGTTGAATTACGCCCCAATTTTACTGAAGACGATTTGCAAACTGTGATTCGTGCAGTTTACAAGCAAGTTTTGGGGAATGCGCATCTTTTAGAAGGTGATCGCCTAGATGATGCCGAGTCCATGTTACGCAACGGCGATATTACAGTTAAAGAATTTGTGCGCAAGGTCGGACAATCAGCGCTTTACCAGTCTAGTTTTTTCGATAATTCCTATCAATATCGTTTTATCGAATTAAACTGTAAACATTTCTTAGGTCGGGCGCCTCAAGATCAAGTAGAAATTGCTCGCCATGTTTTAATCTATAACGAATCTGGCTATGGGGCTGATATTGATTCCTATATTGATAGCGATGAGTATAACAACAGCTTTGGCGAAAATGTTGTTCCCTATCCCCGCAATACTGTTACTCAAGCAGGAAGCAAAACTGTAGATTTCAACCGTTCATTTAGCCTTTTCCGTGGAGATGCCACTAGTGATTCTGGTCAGTCTTCTCGCTTGATTAGCGATTTAGGTGGCAACGGCTCTTCTAAAATTACTCCTGCGGCAAAAGGTAGTGGCAATGTGAGCAATACTGGCAAACGTTTCCGTATTACGGTAGCTAAAGCTGGTAGTGGTGCTAACTATCGTCGTAGTAATTCCACCTATGAAGTAGGATACTCTCAATTAACTCCCAAAATTCAGAATATCCAAAAACTTGGTGGAAAAATCTTAAGTATTACTGAAGTAACTCAGTAAGTGACTGCATAATTTTGTGGGGAC
>JBCCYD010000206.1:0-10426 GCA_039190385.1 Cyanobacteria bacterium P01_F01_bin.143
ATTGGATAAGAAATACAGACAGTACTATGTATGAATTCAATCCATGATTTCAGAAAGACATGGCTGCGACTGAGTGTCCCAAAGAATTGACTCAATTGTTGCCGCTAACCAAGATCCAATCGTGGTAATATCTGATTCACTTAAAGTTTCTAAAAGTTTTATTTCTTTGGTGATTGCTTGTTCTAAACTATCGTTGGTTAATCCTGTATTTTTTTTGTGATAATGCCAAGATACTGCTCTTTCAACAGGATTTCGTAATAAGATTATTAGTTTGACATCAGGACAAGATTCTTGAATTCTTTTCGCTACTCGGGGAAAACGTAAATAGTTAGGCGTAGCTTCTCCTGTTAAGAAATCTGAGCCATCTGTAATACTAGGAAAATGGGATAGATACCAATCTATTCCTTGATTAAAATGCTTGAGAAAAAAGTTCAATTCTTTTCTGTGGGAGAATAAAACTTGGGGATGATGACTTAGGTAATAGTAAAGAGAAGAAGTCCCACATTTGGTTGCACCAACGATTAGAAAATCAGGAGCAAGCTCCTTTTTTTTTGGCCAATTGAGTTCTGAAAGATGGGAGTATTTTTGAATAGATTGTTGATAGCAACTGGTTTGATAACAGGCGATCGCGTCTTCAATTTTTCCTTGTTGGGTGAGGGCATCTCCTAAATTTCCCCAAGCTAGGGGATAAGGACAATCTTTAACTATTTGCTGATAGAAATGAATTAGTTGTTCTAGTTGCTCTTCGGCAACATCAGTATATTGGATATCAATGTAAGCATGTTCAAATTTGGGATCGATTTTAATTGCTTCTTGATAAGCTGCGATCGCTTCTGAAAAATATCCTTGCGATCGCAGTATTTTACCCCATTGATAATATAGTTTTGCCTGAGGATTAGGCAAAGATTCCAGAGTGCTTTGGTAACCTTGAATTGCCTGGTGATGAAAAGGACTATTTTGTGGGGCAATCGTAATGGCTTGGTGATAAAAATTAAAAGCTAATTGATATTGTTCTAAATGACGATAAATATTAGCAATACGGATATAAGCCGGAATAAAATTAGGTTGTAGTTGGTTGACTTTTTGATACAAAGTAATTGCAATATACAATTGCTTTTTATATTGTAAAACTTTGCCTAATTGATGATAGGCTTGCCATGTATCAGGTTTGAATTTTAATTTCTTAGGTAATTCGGCAGGAAAGTTCTTTTCAAGCGTGATCGCTTTTTGGTAGTTTTGAGCTGCTGGTCTCCATTTATTATGTTTAGCAAAAGCTTGGGATAAAGACCAATAAAATTGAGGATTGTTAGGATTGTCTCGAACTCCCCTGCGATATGTTCTAATTGCTTGCTGATACTGATTTTGAATGATAAATGACTCAGCTAACCTATGATAGGCATCTAGAAAATCAGGACTTAAGGTAATTGCTTTTCTATAACAATAGATTGCTTGATTGATTTTTTTTTGTGTTGTTAAAATATTACCTAAATTGATGTGGTTTTCAGCAGTTGCCCAATCAGGATTTAGTCTAATTGCTTGATACCAATAGTCCGTAGACTTGTCATAATCATTGACTTTTGTCTCATAAAGTTTTGCTAAATAACTATAAGCTTCAACTAACTGAGGATTAAATTTAATTGCCTGTTCATAGGATTTAATTGCTAATTCCCACTGCTGCTTTTTGATGTATAAATGACCTAACTGAAAATGAATTTCTGGTTGTTCGGGATTGACAGCTAATTGTTGATTATATCGAGCAATATTTTCAGTCAATTGATCTTGTTGATGCATTTGAGACAATTTTGCAGTGAAATCTCGATTTTATCTTAAATATAATCAGGTTTGAGAGAATGAAAAGCTGATTCCCTCTTTATTCATTACTTTTTACCTATGGCCAAAGAATTGCTATATTAGCTAAAAGCCGTAACTTGAGCCTCATACATGAACTTCCTGACTAATCTGCTATCCCCGAAAACTAAATCTGCAACTAAATCAACAGGGCTTCCTCCATTAAAAAGAGATTCTCGGGGAATATATCTCAAGTCGGCTCCCGAAATTGAAAAAATGCGCCATTCAGGTAAAATTGTCGCCACAGTACTCAAGGAAATTTCATCTTTAGTTAAGCCAGGAATGACTACAGCGGAAATTGATGAATATGCAGAAAGCAGAATTCGAGAATTAGGAGCCACACCCAGCTTCAAAGGTTATTATGGCTTTCCTGGTTCGATTTGCATTTGTCTCAATCATGAAGTGGTTCACGGAATTCCTAGCTCCAAGAAAGTCATTCGTCGAGGTGATCTTTTAAAAGTAGATACAGGGGCATATTGTGATGGTTTTCACGGTGATTCTTGTATCACGATCGCGGTGGGAAAGGTCTCAAAATCTGCTGCGAAGTTAACGAAGGTCGCTGAAGAATGTCTATATAAAGGAATTGCTCAGGTCAAAGCAGGTAACTATATTATGGATATTGCCGGGGCGATCGAAGATCATGCCAAGGCTCACGGTTATACTATCGTCGAAGGCTACACTGGTCATGGTGTGGGAAAAAATCTCCACGAACCGCCTTCTGTATTTAACTTTCGCACTCAGGAGTTGGAGAATGTCAAACTAAAAGCAGGAATGACTTTAGCAATTGAACCGATTGTTAATGCGGGCTCAAAACATACGAAAACTTTACGCGATCGCTGGATGGTCGTAACAGTGGATAACAATCTCTCAGCGCAGTTTGAGCACACTGTGTTAGTCACTAATGATGGTTATGAAATTCTTACAGAACGCAATAATTAGTAAAACATAATGAATAAGATTGACTATTTGCGAATTAGTTTAATCGATAAATGTAACTTTCGTTGTCAATACTGTATGCCAGAAGGTTCAGATCTCGATTATCTTCTGCGACAAGAATTACTGACTAATCAAGAAATTGTCACCTTAATTCAAGAAATATTTATTCCTCTAGGATTTACTAAATTTCGCTTAACTGGTGGAGAGCCGCTATTACGTCCTGGTCTTGTGGAATTAGTCGAAAAAATTGCCAATTTACCTCAAACAGAAGATTTGGCAATGACCACCAATGGTTTTTTATTAGCTAACATGGCGCGATCGCTCTATGATGCAGGTCTGAAGCGGATCAATATTAGTTTGGATTCTCTTCATCCCGAAACTTTTGACCAAATTATTGGTAACCGAGGGCGTAGTCGCTGGCAAAAAACTTGGGATGGGATCATAGCAGCTTATCAAATTGGCTTTGATCCTTTAAAACTGAATGTCGTGATTATTCCTGGGGTAAATGACACGGAAATATTAGATTTAGCGGCTTTGACTATTGAGCGCAATTGGCATGTGCGTTTTATTGAATTTATGCCCATTGGGAATTCGGAACTTTTTAGTAAACGGGCTTGGATTCCTTCCGAGGAGTTGCGATCGCAGATTAGAGAACGTTGGGGACTAGGCGAATCTCAGATTACGGGAAATGGCCCAGCCGACATTTTTCAAATTCCTGGGGCAAAGGGAACTTTAGGTTTTATTTCCCAGATGTCCGAATGTTTTTGCGATCGCTGTAATCGAGTTAGACTATCGGCTGATGGTTGGTTACGTCCTTGTCTACTCAACGAAACAGGACAAATCTACCTTAAAGCAGCCTTACGTCGGGGAGAGAATCTTACCCAATTACGAGAACAAGTCCGACAACTAATCTTGCTGAAACCAGAAATCAATTTTAAGGAAAGAGAATCTGGTACAAATACAGGTATTTACACTCGTACTATGTCCCAAATTGGCGGTTGATTCACCTAATGCCGCTACGCGGAAGTAATGAGTAATAAGTAATGAGTAATGAGTCTTGATTTCTAGGCTTTTTGATTTTTTCTAACAGTTAGCTTATTTATGCCCTCATCTACTAAGTAAATATCATCAATAGAAGCTTATTGAGTTAAATAGCGTCAGTACTTTACCTTAATTTGATAATTTAGCACCGAAAGTTCATGTTAAATAAACATTAAATCAATTCCATACTGTCATAATTAATTAAGTGAATTAAACAAATAATTCTTTTAGAAAATCAATTTTTATTATTATTATGTTAGTTTCTAAATTTATCAAAGCCTTATCTATCAGTTGTTTAACTATTGCTAGTTGCTCAATCAGTTCTATTGCTCAAGCAGTGAATCCAAACTTCATCCAACTTACTTATCTTGCTTCGCAAATTCAATGTGGTGCAGCCGGTGAATTAATCAATGTAGAAGTTGATGTTTATAATAATGATGAGTTTGTCCAAACATTATCTGTAGACGATACTATTTATTTACCAATTAATTCTTTTGAAGACCTAGATTTTCAGTATAATGTTGCTGACTCTGGATGTAGTCCCATAGCAACTCCTGAAGAAGAGATATTCGCCCCTGATGATACATTACCTACGCTGCCAGGAGCCTATGAGCAAGCTTCTCTTCAAGATATGCTAGACGATCTTAATGAATACGAGGAACTTTTTGTAGTGGAACTCGGGACTACAGATCCTACTAACCCTGTTTATGATTTACAAGATGTGGTTATGGTTATTAACAACAATGTCTATGTTGATTAAATGATATCAAATCACTCTAAATATGCTATGAATGAAGTTTGCGATCGCGAAACTACCGCAAATTTTGTTGGACTCCTAAGAGAAAGGATTGCCGTGACAGAAAACTTTTCAAGAAAAAACTTGTTGCAGACTAAAAAGCGATCGCTAGTAAAAGAATTGCGATCGCGTTAATCACTAAGAATTATTCTTATCCACAAGCTTCAAATCTCTTTGCGATCGCCAGAGTAATCGTTAGTCAAAGAATCGCGTTCATATTTTTCATCAGATCTAAATCACAAGATCACAAGATTAAACAGATTAAAAATTTCTCCCAATATTATAAGAGTTTTTAGTAATCTATATAATTAGATCTTATGCTAGATTCTCAATTACAGAGGGGTGAAGTCAACAAGACTATTTTGGACACACCGAAAAGAGTACTTGCCGAAATTCAGGGGCTAAAACCCTTGAAAATTCGTTTAGTTTCCGATAATTCCAATTTTCGGTATTAGGGTAAAAGATCTATACTACAATGTTTTCTTAGTGATAAGAATAAGTTTAAGTTATCAGTCTTTTTTATTCATTTGATCTAAGAGCGTTTGTAGATTATTTTTATACAGATTGGTATCGGGGTGATTTTCTCCTAATGCTGCTTCAGCAATTTTTAAAGCTTGTATATAAAGAGGTTCAGCTTTATCATATCTTCCCTGTTTGTTATAGAGATTTGCAAGGTTATTAAGACTATCTGCTACATAATGATGCTCTTCTCCTAGTAGTTTTTTCCTGAGCTCTAAAGCTTGTATATGAAGAGGTTCAGCTTTATCATATCTTCCCTGTTTATTATAGAGAACCGCAAGGTTACTAAGACTTCTTGCTACATAAGGATGCTCTTCTCCTAGTAGTTTTTTCCTTAGTTCTAAAGCTTGTATATGAAGAGGTTCAGCTTTATCATATCTTCCCTGTTTATTATAGAGATTTGCAAGGTTACTAAGACTTCTTGCTACATCAGGATGCTCTTCTCCTAGTAGTTTTTTCCTTAGCTCTAAAACTTCTATATGAAGAGGTTCAGCTTTATCATATCCCCCTTGGCCACTATAATTACTTGCAAGGTTATCAAGACTGATTGCTACACTTGGATGCTCTTCTCCTAGTAGTTTTTTCTTTAGCTCTAAAGCCTGTACATAAAGAGTTTCAGCTTTATCATATCTTCCCTGTTTATTATAGAAAACTGCAAGGTTATTAAGACTTCTTGCTACACTTAAATGCTCTTCTCCTAGTAGTTTTTTCTTTAGCTCTAAAGACTGTATATAAAGAGTTTCAGCTTTATCATATCTTCCCTGGGCATCATAGAGATTCGCAAGGTTATTAAGAATACTTGCTATATTTGGATGCTCTTCTCTTAGTAGTTTTTTATAAAGTTCTAAAGCCTGTACATAAAGAGGTTCAGCTTTATCATATCTTCCCTGTTTATTATAGATGACTGCAAGGTTATTAAGACTGCCTGCCACCTCATGATGCTCTTTTCCCAGTAGTTTTTTATAAAGTTCTAAAGCTTGTATCTGGAGAGTTTCAGCTTTATCATATCTTCCCTGGTCATCGTAGTTATTTGCAAGGTTATTGAGACTATTTGCTACATTGATATGATCTTTTCCAAAGCGCTTTTTATTTACAAAAAGAGATTGCTCTCGCCAAGTTAATGCTTGTTCATAAGCCCCTTGACTTTCATAAAAATCTCCCAAACCACCAAAGGGAGAAATTAAATCTTTGTCACTTAAACTATTTTGATAAAGAGTAGTGGTTTTGGCAAGATGAGGAATGAAAGGAGCAAATTCATTGACATCATTTAAAGTTAGAGCGTAAGGAATTTTCCTAGCTACTTCTGCCACAGCAATGCAGAGATTAGATTTTTGTTCTTCTGCATTAGTTAAGCTTTTTTGCTTATCTCGAAAAAACTCTTGAATTAGTTGATGTAACTGATAATTCTCTCCAACCTGTAATAGGTGTAATTTCTCTAACTCAGCTCTAAAATTTTCTAATTCCTCTGAATCTTGTCCATCAGTGCTGATCTCAACTAGAAACCAAGGAATTGGAGCTAAGGCAAATAAACTCAGCAAACAACCTAATTCCTGGGCAGCCTCTGTTAATTCTTCCCAACTCAACTCAAATGCTGCTGCTACTCCACGTTCGATATCTATAGCCCAAGTAGATTTATCTTTTGGAACTTTCATTGAAGGATGAGCTAACCCTTTTCCTTCTAAACGTCGTAATTCTTCTGATAAAGAGATTCTACGTCTTTTGATATATCGCCCCACTAATTGTAGAGCTAGGGGCAAATAACCTAAACGCTGACAAAGTTCTTGAGCCGTTCCTAATTCTTGATTAACTTTTTCTGAGCCAACTAACTCAGAAAGTAATTCTAAAGCTTTTTCTCCCGATAAAACATCTAAATATAGAGTATTGGATGATTCTAATTTAAGTCTTGTGGTAATTAAGATTTTAAACTGAGATGATTGCGGTGGAAGATAAGATCTGATGCTGTCATAGTCGGTGACATCATCAAGGACAATTAGAGTGTTTCCTTCTTTCCAATTAGTCCAACACCAATCTACTTTAGCCTTTAGTTCTAAATCTTCTGGAGGATTGAGATTTAATTTTGTTCTGGCAAACTCTACTATTTTTAAACCGATATTTTCTTCTCTGCAACGTAACCAGCAAATACCACCAGGATAAGTATTTTTATCCAAGCTAATTAAGGAATAGACGATTGCGAGTTCCGTTTTGCCAATCCCCCCCATCCCTTCAATATGAGCAATGATGGCGTTCCCCTCATTTTGTAGCTGTTTATAAAGATTAAATAATTCATTTTGTCTTCCTACAAATTTCTCAGTGTTACTTCTGGGGACATTATGCGGAAACCCTAATTTTTGCTGAGGAAGGTTAATGGTCAGAATGTAAGTATTTTGATAGTAATTACCCTTGATATACTCACTGTAATTACCTTCATTGATATCGATGTCTCGAAACTGATCCTTAGCACTCATACCTTTCAGTATCCTGAATGAAGTTTTTTAGCAACTTTATTAATTCTATCGAATGAGCGTTTATTAAAATGATCTATTTTGTTGAGCGTCTCAAAAAGTTAATCCCAGTTTTTCCAAGCTACTCGAAACTAAGTTAGGAAAGAAGAGGAGAGAATAATTTAAGCGCCTCTGCTAAAACTACAAAGACTCATCCCTGTAATAAAAATCCTTTGACAAGCAGCTCTGAGAATTTTATCTACTATCAACCGAGATAAAGCCTTACCTACAAGACTGAGAAAAAGATAGAGATAATCAAAATTAACTAAAAAATAATAACCACTTAAATATATCTACAAAACCAGAAGAATCTAGACCTTCCAAGCTTTAAACTTCCTTTGAATGATAAACTCACAAAAAGTAATTGAATTGAACTCAGACTTACTTTTTTGTAGAACCAGAGTCTTCCAGATGCGAAAACCAGTAAAGAGACAAAGCGAGAACAAACAGTTGCCCATCAAACGCACATATTTTATATTCGGAGCAGAACTAAAGCTATTATTGGGCAATCATATTAATTCAAACACTCTTAGAAACTTACTTTGCCCATTCTCATTAATCTTCATCAGGTAATCATGTCTATCAAAAGCCAATTACACAAAAATCTAATTTCGTGTAATTCCTGCTGAAAGTATTGAAAATTCATTAGCAAAAAATAATTTCTTGTCGGTGCTTAAGTAGGAATTGCTATGATAGAAAAAATTTACAACAAAAACCTATTATAAACTGAAAAGCGATCGCTCTAACTAAAAAGCGATCGCTCTAATTAAGGAAAAAACTAACCGAAATTAAACAACACTAAACACTAAAACGAAACCTAAAACAGCTCCGAACATAATTAACGCGTAGAATTGCGCTCGACCAGTTTCGAGATATTTCAAACCTTCTCCACTAAGCAAAGTAGCGAGTCCTGTTAAGTTAACTGCACCATCAACAACTCGATAATCTACTTCCATAATTTGTCTGGCTAGACGACGACAACCGACAATGAACACATCGTAGTAAATATCATCGAAATACCATTTGTTAAGGGAAAGTTGGTACAGTGCGGGATATTTTTTCGCAATCGCAACAGGATCGATTTTCTTCGCGCGATAGGTTAAAAATGCCACGATAATACCCACAATCGCGATCGCCATAGAAATACCAGCCATGAGCAAAAACTCATTTAGATCAAAATGACCTTCTGCAACCACTTCTCCAGGAGCATGGATAAATTCCTCAAAATAATTATTCCAAGGCATACCCACTAAACCAATAGCAAAAGAAGGAATCGCTAGCATCACCAAAGGAAAAGCCATGGTAAAAGGTGATTCATGAGGCTCATGATCATGCCCATGATGTTCTGCTTCTTTGGCATCCATGGCCCCAGGAGCAAAAGTCATGCCTGCTTCGGTCAATAGCTGTTGACGAATTCCTTGATCGTTCCCGCGAAACTCACCTTCAAAGGTCATAAAATACATGCGGAACATATAGAAAGCTGTCAAACCTGCGGTGATCCAACCCACAGCCCACAGACTGGAATTAGTAGTAAAAGCTTGTCCGAGGATCTCATCTTTTGACCAGAAACCAGCAAAGGGGAAAATACCACAGATTGCCAAATTACCAACTAAGAACGCAAAAGATGTAATGGGCATATATTTGCGTAATCCGCCCATCAAGCGCATATCCTGAGCCAAAACAGGATTATGTCCAACCACTGCTTCCATTCCATGAATTACAGAACCCGAACAAAGGAATAACATCGCTTTAAAGTAGGCATGGGTCATCAAGTGAAATAGACCTGCACTATAGGAACCCAAGCCCATTGCCATTACCATGTAACCCAATTGGGACATTGTAGAATAGGCTAAACCTTTTTTAATATCGTTTTGCGTTAACGCGATCGTCGCCCCGATAAAGGCAGTAATCGCACCTGTCCAAGCAATCACATCCATCGCGATCGGCACAGGTTCTAAAATCGGATAAATACGAGCAATTAGAAATACTCCAGCGGCCACCATTGTTGCCGCATGAATCAATGCCGAAATAGGAGTGGGTCCTTCCATCGCATCGGGAAGCCAGACATGGAGAGGAAATTGAGCAGATTTTGCTACAGGCCCTAAAAAGACTAGAACAGCAAATAAAGTTGCCAAGCCCGCAGATAAAGCTCCACTGGCAATCAATTCTTCTAATCTTTCACCAATGATGGCAAAATCAAAGCTTCCCGTTGCCCAATAAAGCCCTAACATGCCCAACAATAAACCAAAGTCACCCACTCGGTTCGTGACAAAAGCTTTTTGGCAAGCATCGGCGGCAGCTTGCCGATCAAACCAGAACCCAATGAGCAGATAGGAACACATCCCTACCAATTCCCAGAAAATATATATCTGGACTAAATTGGGACTGATGACTAGCCCTAACATCGAAGAGCTAAAGATGCTGAGATAGGCATAGAAACGGACATAACCAGGATCATGTGCCATGTAACCATCGGTGTAAATCATCACCAAAAAGGCGACAGTGGTTACAATAACTAACATCAAAGAACTAATATGATCTATGGTATAGCCCATCTGAAGGTGAAAATCTCCAGCTGCTGCCCATTCTAAGGTTTGAGTATATACTTCATGTCCTTGGAATTGACTCCAGAAGATACCAAAGGACATAAACATTGCAACCCCAATAATGGAGACTATAAATACAGCAACAATCTGTCGGAGATCATTGGTTGCCTTGTTAAATGATATAAGTCCAATTCCTACCAACATTGCCCCCAGTAAGGTCAGGAGGGGAATTAACCAAG
>JBCCYD010000207.1:0-10367 GCA_039190385.1 Cyanobacteria bacterium P01_F01_bin.143
CAGGAAAAAGCTACTTCTTCATAAATATCATTTATTGATCCAATAAAATCTATGCTGACAAGGTTAAAATTTTCATTTTCTTCAGTATAAAACTGTAAAGTCCATAAATTGTTTTCTGTTCGACGAAAACATTCTATTCTAGCTTTTTTGCTATTAATTAATACATATTCTTGTAATGTTTCTAAAGATTGATAATCAATAAATTTATCTCCCCGATCAAAGGCCTCTGTAGAATCAGAAATCACTTCTACAATAAGGCAGGGATATTTTTTATATATCTGGTTTTCTCGATCTTTTGTGTCACAAGTAACCACAATATCAGGATAGTAAAAACAATTTTTATTTTCAATCCGAGCTTTCATATCAGAGATATATACTCGGCATCCTGAACCTCGTAAGTGATTGCGTAGTAGAACAGCTATATTTAACGCGATCGTTACATGAGCATCTGTTGCACCCGCCATCGCATGTATCTCTCCCTCAATATATTCATGTTTAGTGTTGCTTTCTTTTTCTTTTTGAAGATATTCTTCGGGAGTTAGATAGTTATCTTGAGGAGAAGCAATCATTTTACTGGATAGATGTTGAAAATTTTCAGATGTAGTTAGATTTTACTGATCTAGAATCCACTCCGAGCTTCTTGAACCCAAATCTAGAGGAATACTCACAGCTTTTCCCAAACGTGGTTTTTCGCGAGTTTTTGTGATGAAAGCCTTAAATTGCTCTTCAACACCCCAAGCATTAAGATAATTAGCTATCGCCTCTAAATGCTCCATATATTCTGTTTCAGAAAGAGGAAAAGAAGCCTGTTCGAGAAATCGCCACATCACTTGAAGATAAATTGTTCCCTTCACTTTGCGCAGTTGCAGATCGAAGGAATAACCCCATTTTTGTTGTAATATTTGTCTTAATTCTGTCGCAGTCATATTTATTTCCCATTTTTTCAGGGTATCGGTACTCAAACTCTGCAATAATTTGATACAGAGAGTTGTTAATCTTTATTAAAG
Organism: Cyanobacteria bacterium P01_F01_bin.143; assembly: GCA_039190385.1. Classification (GTDB taxonomy): domain Bacteria; phylum Cyanobacteriota; class Cyanobacteriia; order Cyanobacteriales; family Xenococcaceae; genus Xenococcus. Next base: position 1,008 of record JBCCYD010000207.1, read on the forward strand.
ACCATTAACTTTAATAATTCTTTAGACAAGGCTCTCTATCCCTAGGTGGGTAGTAGATGTCGTTCTTTAGAATCATGATTGAAGACAGTCTTTGTCGAGATTATAGTTTACAAAAGTATACAATTAATGTTTAGTTATGGCTCAAATTTCCGGCTCACCTGATGTCCCCGATATGGGGCGCAGACAATTTATGAATTTGCTCACCTTTGGCTCTATTACAGGAGTAGCATTGGGAGCTTTATATCCAGTAGTCAAATACTTTATTCCCCCTTCTAGTGGTGGCGAAGGTGGTGGAGTCGTCGCACAAGATAAATTAGGTAACGACATCATCATCAGTGAATATCTTGTTGATCATCCACCAGGCGATCGCGATTTAGCCCAAGGACTCAAAGGAGACCCAACCTATATCATCATTGAAGACGATGGCTCAATTCGTAAGTATGGGATTAATGCAGTTTGTACTCACCTAGGTTGTACTGTTCCTTGGAACTCTGGGGAAAACAAATTCATGTGTCCTTGTCATGGTTCCCAATATGATGAGACAGGAATGAAAGTTAGAGGCCCGGCACCCTTGTCCTTGGCCCTAGCCCATGTTGAAGTGAACGAAGACGAAGACAAAATTATTTTTACTCCTTGGACAGAAACTGACTTCCGTACTGGAGACAATCCTTGGTGGTAGCAGGAGATTTCTCCGAAACCACTCGCAATATAACCCATTCGCAATATCATAGAGAAATTAGAAATTGTTGATTAAAGAGATGAGAACACCTACACCATCGGCAGTGAGTCAGTTTGCCAAAAAAATATTCACTAGAACGGTGATTTTGGCGATCGCGACCATTACTATTTTTTTAACCAGTGATCTTGCCGCACCTCAAGCAGCAAGTGCTTACCCTTTCTGGGCGCAAGCAACGGCTCCTGAAACTCCCAGAGAAGCAACAGGACGTCTTGTTTGTGCCAACTGTCACCTTGCAGAAAAACCGACAGAAATTGAAATTCCTCAAGCAGTACTCCCCGATACTGTATTTGAAGCAGTAGTAAAAATACCCTACGATTTAGACACACTGGAACTTTATGGTGACAATGCTACTGAAGGGCCTCTAATGGTTGGTGCGGTATTAATGTTACCAGATGGCTTTCAAATCGCTCCCGAAGATCGAATTCCTGAAGAAATGAAGGAAGAACTTGGTGGATTATACTTCCAGGAATATGTAAATGGTGAATCAAATGTCGTGATTGTTGGTCCTTTACCTGGTGATCAATTCCAAGAAATAGTTTTCCCCATCTTATCTCCTGATCCGAGAACTGATAGCAGTATTCACTTTGGAAAATATCAAGTTCACGTTGGAGGTAATCGTGGACGTGGACAGATTTATCCTACGGGAGATCCTAGTAATAATAACCCAGTATCGGCTGAGTTTGAGGGAGTTATTACCGCGATTGGAACTTCTGAAACTGGAGACTATGAAGTCTCAATCAACACAGGAGAGGAAACTGTTATCCAGACTGTTCCCGCAATTTTTAAGTTAATTGCTAGTGTGGGACAAGAAATTGTTGTCGGTGAAGATCTCACTAATGATCCTAATGTTGGTGGCTTTGGACAAAAAGATGCAGAGATTGTCTTACAAAGTCCTGCTCGAATTGGCGGCCTGATTGTCTTTATTGGCGGCATTATGCTAGCGCAAATTCTCTTGGTAATTAAGAAGAAACAGGTAGAGGTTGTTCAAGCAGCCGAAATGGAATTCTAAATTTTTTAGCAATTATCAAATAATAATCTAATTTTAAAGCGGGTTTAATCACCCGTTTTTTCATTTAGTACATTTTATGGTGAGGGAAACACTACTTTAACTTTCGTTAAGTAAAAAACTAATAATAGAAATAGATTGCGAAGTAAGTTCTGCAACAATAATAGAAAACAAGCCCCAAGCTAATCTAGGTTAACAAATAAATAATATTAGAATCTAGAGCTTAGAGCTTATTAATCGCCAGGCGCGATTTTATTTGCTGTCCACTAAGGAGGACAATCTTTTGAATAATAATAGTAATAATATTCGTATCGGAAATTTATTTGGTATCCCCTTTTTCATTAATCCATCTTGGTTTTTTGTTTTAGGATTAGTCACCCTCGAATTAGGATATGATTTTGCGCGTTATCCAGAAATAGGAGGAATTGTTCCTTGGATACTTGGCTTATTTGGAGCTTTATTGCTATTTGCCTCGGTTGTGGCTCATGAGCTAGGTCATAGCTTTGCTGCGATCGCGCAAGGAATTCAGGTCAAATCAATTACCTTGTTTCTTTTTGGGGGACTAGCCACCCTAGAAAAAGAATCGGAAACCCCGATCCAATCATTGCTAGTCGCGATCGCTGGCCCCTTAGTAAGCGTCTTACTATTTATAGTTTTTACTCTCGTCGAAGTTAATGTGCCTCTCGCCCCTTCCATAAATGGGGTCGTTGCTCTGCTAGCTTATATAAATCTTGTCTTAGCGTTATTTAATATGATTCCTGGCTTGCCTCTCGATGGAGGAAATGTCCTTAAGGCGATCGTTTGGAAAATTACTGGCAACCCAAACAAAGGCATTATTTTTGCAGGAAGAGTAGGTCAGTTTTTCGGTTGGTGCGCCGTAGGCATCGGGATCTTAGGAGTCTTAGGCATTAGCCAAATCGGTAGCTTTTGGACATTATTAATCGGTTGGTTCCTATTACAAAATGCCGGAATGGCAGCCCAATCTGCTACAGTTCAGGACAGATTAGACCATTACACAGCTGAAGATGCAGTAATCGCTGATAGTCCTATCATCTCAGCAGACCTAACTTTAAGAGAATTTGTTAATAATTTTGTGATCGGCAAAAAACAATGGAAAAAGTTTCTCGTCGTCAATGAAAATAATCAACTTCAGGGTAATATCTCTCTAGATGATCTCAAACAAATTGCCACATCACAATGGAATGAAGTTCTAGTAGCAGACTTAGTTCAACCCATCGAAAAAATTACGACAATTTCCCATGACACATCTTTACTAGAAGTCGTAAAACTTATCGAAACCCAACAGATAAAAGAAGAAATTGTTGTTGTCAAAGAAGAGCAAATGGTTGTCGGTTTATTAGACAAGATTTCTATTTTCAATCTTCTCCAACAAAAAACTCTCGAAAAAACTAAAGAAAATCAGCAAAATGAAGAAACTGAAACCAATAAAGTTGATTTACTTCTAAAATAGAATCAAGTTATTGCTGATTGACAAGATGATTTTAGAGTTCGACAAAAAATTTCCCTGGTTAGGAATAATCTTTCACTTCCAAGAATCTGTAGTTCCTGTTATTTGGCACAGAGTCTTGGGAGTGATGGTCTTCGCCTTAATAATTGCTCTGGCACATAATCAAGGCTTTGCTGTTAGTTATCCCTTTGGCTATAGTTTGATTCCTAGTATTGTTTTAGGATTATTACTCGTTTTCCGAACTAATACTGCTTATTCCAGATTTTGGGATGGATGTTGCGCTTGGGGAAAACTAAAGATATCTAGTCGGGTTTTAGCCAGAAATATTAGTACGATTATTCCCGTTAATAATCGAGAAGAACAAGCAGAAAAGCTCTATTATATGCAACTAATTCCTGTCATGATGTCTAGTATTAGAACTCATTTAAGGAATGAATCTATTGATCAGCGAGGACGACTTGTTTTACGCCAAGAACATCTAGAAGAACTCACGACAGTACAACACAAACCTTTGCGATTTATTGTTTGGTTTTCTCGCTATTTTCACCATATTTATCGTGAAGGAAAAATTAGTGATCTACTTTTTACTGAGTTGAACAGCATTTTAGATGGCATTGTCAGTGACTTTAGCAGCTGTGAAAGAATTTTAAATACACCGATTCCCAAAGCTTATAATATACATCTGAAACATTTGGTTTTGATTTCTTGCTTAAGTATTCCAATTGAATTAGTTGAAAGATTAAATTGGGGAGTAATTATAGTCGCTGGGGTAACTAGTTTTGCCTTACTGGGAATCGAAGCAATTGGCCTAGAAATTGAAGATCCTTTTGGTTATGATCCTAACGATTTACCTTTAGATGCCTATTGTCAGAAAATATATGATGAAGTGGATGAATTGTTGATATCCTCCCGTTAACTTGTCCAGAAAACGGAGCTGGACAAGTCCAGAAAACGGGGGAATTCTGACGGAAGAAAGCCAAATGTGAGTTCGACAACTATAAACGAAACTGTACTCGTAAGTTACCAGTATAAATATTAGGATTATCTTCAAAGTTATTGGGGTTGGCCACTAAATAGAAAGCGGGAACGATCGCGATATTCCTGTTTACTGGATAAAAATAAGTCCATTCAAACTCATATTGAGTTCCCCCATCTCCACCACCCGAAGCGAGAAACTCTTCCCCATCTAGAACATCAAATGGAACAACAAAAGAAAAGGTTCCTAATGCGCCTTCTTTACCCAAGTCAGGAAAAGCTAGCCCAACCTGAAAAGCTTGTGCATTAACTTCGCCATCTTCTCGGCCTGGGGTTTTCGGCAAAATCTCTGTACTACCATAGCTATAACGTCCAAATATTCCCAACCAATCTAGGATTTTCCAATCAAAATTAACGGCAAAAGTATCAGCTGGCGCGTCCCCAATTGTGCCACCAAAACCATCATCCGCTACTCCATAAATTGGCTCTCCCGTAGCCCCACCAACCCCAAAGCCAGTAATATTACCATCCCCATCGAGAATTGGTTGATTATTATCTAAAGTTGATCGCGTATAGATTAAACGAATATTAGCATTATTTGTGATCGCGAAATCTATCTCAGCAGTCAAGGTTTGAGTAGCACTAAACAACCCTTTATCAGGATCGGAAGAAGTATTAAAGAATGCGGCGGGCAAAAATTCTGTATTCTCTCCTAAATAGGCAAGTTTAAAAGTCAGTAATTCATTAAGATCATAAATTGCCACGGCTCCCGAACCTCTGTCGATCGCATTAATCAATGTTCCGCCACTAGAGTTATAGCTACCTGCTCCAGTCAAAAAGAAAGTATAGGCATTATTATCAAAATAACGATACCAATTAATCCTGGGCCCGATGACCATCCGAAACTTATCCGCAACAGGAAAATCGTAAAATAGCTCTCGTATCGCCACATCACCGGCAGCCGGAGCCCCAGTTTGATCGGTAAAGGGAACGCCAAAAGTATTGTAAAGTCCAGCGGAGATAAAGGTATTAGCCGGAGAGTTACCATTTCCTGCCACTAGTTGGGTGACCAAAGTATCTTTTCCGGTAAAAGAGGTATTGAAGTTCAGCCAAGAATAGTAACTAAAAGTAATTTCGGGATCTTCAGTAATCCTGCTGACTAGGGGATTATTATCTGCTCCCCTGGCAGCTCTTCGAATGGTCAAAGGCGTATTTAGATTATTAGTTTCAGCTAAAACATCATCTCCCGCAGCCGCACCGGTAAAGTTGAAAAAGATATTTCCAGTAAATTTTGTAGTTGTAGAAAACTGATTATCTTCTAAAAAAGCGACTCTGCCATCTAAATTGTCAATTCTTTCGTCTAGAGTAGCTAATTCTGCTTGGAATTCTTCTATAAGTCTTTGGATAGTCTCTAAGTCTTTTTGTGCAATAGCTTCAGAAGAGGCGATGAGGCGTTCTATTTGATTGAGACAAGAATTCAACCCCGCAGCGAATTCATAACGAGATAATGCTTTGCCTCCGCGATAAGTTTGATCAGGGAAACCCACAATACAACCATAGCGATCTACCAAAGAACGTAATGCTTCGTATGCCCAGTCGGCAGGCTCAACATCTCTTAATTGGTTGACATTGGTAACCTGCCACAGCCCAGTTGTCTCATCAAGGGGCATCGCTTCTAGATCATCAAGCGTAATGCCATCTATATAACCAAATTCCTGTAATTCTTGAAGAATATTTGTACTCTGAGGAATTATCTTCGATTCTTCTGAGGCTAAGGTTTTAACTGCTGTTGTCGATAATAACGTTAAAGGGAAAAGAAAAAGAATTAAATTATTAATTAAATTCCATTTTTTGAATATATCAAGACTCATAATCAATCTCACACCAAACAATAATTGATAGAATATAATTATCATTATTTAATCAGCGAAAAAGTGCTTTTCTATACATTATATTGTCAAATAATCTTAGATATTATTAAACCAAATATATTGCAAAAAAATCCACTATTATTTTCTGATTAGATTCAAAGAAATTTTATTACTTGTTTCTACTAAACTTTCTATTTCCACAGTAGTTAACCGGCCTTGATCAACTATTTTTTTACCATTAATAAAACTATAGTCAACATAATCAGTTTGACAGTAAATTAATGCTGCTACAGGATCTGATTGTGTCCCCACAAAACTAGGTTTATCTAAATTAATGGCCATGAAATCGGCTGCCATCCCTGGAGCCAGATAACCAATATCATCTCTACCTAAAACTCTTGCCCCGCCTACTGTGGCAATTTCTAGGGCATCCCGCGCAGTCATCACCGAAGCATCTTCATCTTTAACCCTTGCTAGTAGAAAAGCGGTGCGGGCTTCATGGAGTAAATTTGTCGCATCATTAGAAGCTGCTCCATCCACACCTAATCCAACAGGAACATTGGCATTGAGCATTTGACGAATTGGAGCAATCCCACTAGCTAGACGCATATTGCTACAGGGACAATGGACTACTCCAGTACCAGTTTGACCGAATTTTTCGATAGAGCGATCGCTAAGCTTAACACAATGGGTATGCCAAACATCTTCTCCTAACCAGCCGACAGATTCGGCATAGTCTCCAGGAATTAAATTAAATTTTGCTAGGCTATATTCGACATCTCCTTTGGTTTCGGCTAAGTGGGTATGCAATCTCACTCCTGTATAGGCTCTGGCTAGCGCAGCAGATTCTTTCATCAGATCCATCGAGACGGAAAAAGGTGAACAAGGAGCCAAAACTATCCGCAACATTGAATAGCGAGAATTATCATGATATTGCTCGATTAATCTTTGAGAATCTTTGAGGATATGATCTTCTTTTTCTACCAAGGCATCTGGAGGTAAACCGCCTTGACTTTCGCCAACACTCATACTTCCTCGACTAGCATGAAAGCGCAATCCAATATCTGCTATGGCACGAATTTGTTCATCTAAAACACAGTCATTAGGGAAAATATAATGATGATCGCTAGAGGTGGTGCAACCTGATAAAACTAGTTCTGCTGCGGCAATTTGAGAACTATAATACATCGCCTCCGCAGTTAGGTTGCTCCAGAGATTATAGTGGGATGTTAGCCATTGAAATAAATCCCCATCCTGTCCTACGGGAGTGACCCGAGTCAGGCTCTGGAAGAAATGGTGATGGGTGTTGACTAACCCAGGAAGAACCATATGTTTGTCTGCTAGATCTAGAATTTCATCGGCGTTATCTGGCAGTTCAGCAGTGGTTCCTACATGTTCGATAATATTATCTCTAATTAACAATGCGCCGTGACGAATCTCTCGCCTGTTCTCATCCATTGTTACTAAAGTATGGATATTTTTAATTAAAGTAGTGCTCATTTTATCAAGGAAACTATGGTGAATTTTTAGCCAAATCGCATCGTGGTAAACACAAATCGCAGGATAAATATTGCTGCTAAAATCCAAGTTACTACAGATACTTCTCTAGCTTTACCACTAAATAATTTGGTAATGGGATAGAGGATTAAACCTGCGGCCAATCCTTCGGCGATCGAGAAGCCAAAAGGAATAAAAAAGATGGTAAAGAATGCGGGAATAGCTTCGGTTAAATCTTCCCACTGAATGTTTTTAACACTAGACATCATTAATACCCCGACAATTGTTAAAGCAGGAGCAGTCGCAAAGGCAGGAATCGCTTCAAAAATGGGGACAAATAAAATTGCCAGGAGAAACATTATTCCCGAAACTACGGCGGTTAAACCCGTTCGTCCGCCTTCGGCTACCCCAGAAGCTGATTCGGCAAAAGTTGTCACTGTAGAAGTCCCTAAAATTGCTCCAGCAGTGGTCGCGATCGCGTCCGCAGAAAGAGCTTCATTAGCACGGGGAAATTCTCCATTCTCATCAATATATCCAGCTTGAGTCCCAACTCCTGTTAAGGTACCGATCGTGTCGAACATATCAACAAACATAAACACTAGCACTACTGCCAGAAAGTCAATGAAGTTGCTCCCATTAATTCCTGACAGCCCCACAAAAGCTTGTCCAAAAAGATGAGAAGGAAAGCTCGGTATTTCTATAAAGCCCTTGGGCGCAGCCGCTATTCCCAATGACCAGGCTAAGACAGAGGTGCCCGCAATTCCCCATAAAATTGCGCCTTTGATTCTTCTGACCATGAAGAAAATTGTTAGTACAATACCAAATACTGCCATTAATGTTTGAGGCGTTGCCAAACTCCCAAAGGCTGTTTTGGTCACTGGATTAGCTACAACCAAACCAGCACCACCTGTTTCGATGCTACCTGACAAACCAATATAAGCTAAAAATAAGCCGATACCTACAGTTGTCCCAATTTTAATCGTATTAGGTATCGCCGTAATTAGATGACGACGAATATCAGTTATAGTAAGAGCGACAAAAATGAAACCTTCAATCAAGACTGCTGCCAAGGCAGTAGGCCAGGCAATTCCCAAACCTAGAACTACTGAGTAAGCAAAAAAAGCATTGGTTCCCATTCCTGGGGCCAAAACAAAAGGATATTTGCCATAAAGCCCCATCACTAAACTACCGATCGCCGCTGTAATTCCTGTGACAACAACCAATTCGCGGAACAAATCTCCCGATTCTTGCAAAAATACGGCATCGGACATGATCAATGGATGGACAACTAAGATATAAGCCATCGTCATAAAGGTTGTTATGCCAGCAAGTATTTCTGTCCTAACATTAGCGCGGTAATAGTTAAAATTAAAATAGCGAGATATAAAGGTTTCAGGACTTTCTATAGCTATTTTTGGCGGTTCTAGATTACTATTCATTGGTTTTAGGATTTTTTGATAATTGAATCTAAACGAAAACGAGCAATATTGCTAATTTCTGCTAGAGCTTGTTGTTTTTCCGATGCTAAATTGTTGGCTAATCTATCGGTAAAAGCTAATAAAATGCTCTCCTTGTTATGATTTTTGACAGCAATAATAAAAGGAAAACCAAACTTATTCTTATAAGCTTGATTCAGAGATTGAAAACGCTGATATTCTTCATCAGACAAACGATCTAACCCAACTCCTGCCTGTTCGGTGACCGAAGCCTCCGCCATTTTTAATTTACTACCCAGATCAGGATGAGTCTTGATTAACCTCAATTGTTCGGTTTCGCTCATGCTGTTGATGATCGCAACCATCGC
>JBCCYD010000208.1:0-10354 GCA_039190385.1 Cyanobacteria bacterium P01_F01_bin.143
TAAGGATTGTCTATCAAATTGGGGATCAATAGTAGTATTCCCTGCTGCCATATACTTCAGTAGTTTGGGAATATCTAAAATACCTTGAACCTGGTTGTTTTCATTGACAATTAAGTAATTTTTCTCTGAGAGCAGAGATTCTTGATTTTTAAGTAAGCTCAACAAATCTTGGAGCTTGATCCTGGAAGATAGGGTAGTAATTTGTGGGACAAGAATATTTGTTAATGGGAGAGTGCGGGAAAATGACTTGGGACTTCTTTCTGCCAAGATCGTGGGAGCAAGATTGTTGCGAGCTATTTTTGCTAATATTTTGTGGCTTTCTAGGATTCCTAGGGGGCAAAGATGGGGATCTACGATGGCAATAATGCCATTGGGACTTGAATCAAGGAGCGCAAATAATTCCTCCCAGCTTACGTCAGCCTGACACAGAGGAATTTTGATAACGAATTCGTTGAGAGTAATTTCTAAACTAGACATCAACTGCTTACTTAGTTCCTTGATAGAGCGTCTCTTATCAGCTTGGCTATTAGCAACGATAATGCCTCTATCATTACTACTTATTCAATAATAGAGGAAAAACTATCAACTGATATTTATCTTTATCTATAGTAACTCTCATTGTAATTAATATTCCATAGCAAAATATCTCAATAAATGAATAAAAAAACCAAGCACCAGACTAGCCGAATTGCCAGAAAGCTCAAACGACGAAAATTATTTAATTACAGCTATGAACAACCAGGAAGTATCCCAGGAACATTAAATATTTCCCTGAATGCGATATTTCCGCCAATAGCTCTAATTGATTATGATGCTGAGCAAGTTAAGCTGATTAACAATCTCGCACCAGAAGCTTGTGGGAGTTATTTTGCTACAGATTCAGTGTCTTGGTTTGACATTGGGGGGTTAGGTAACAGGGATTTTTGGCAAAGGATCGGCAAAGTATTTTCTCTGCATCCTTTAGTGCTCGAAGATATCGTGAATGTTCCCCAACAACCAAAAATAGAGGACTATCAAGATCAACTGGTAATTATTATCAAAATGGTCATGCCCAATTCCAATGGAGAAGGCTTTTGGGAAGAGCAAGTTAGTTTCGTTGTCGGGAGAAATTATCTCTTAACTGTACAAGAAGAACCAGAAAAAGATTGTTTAGAGCCTATTCGGCAGCGCATTCAGTTTAAAAAAGGCAATATTAGAGCTATGGGAACAGATTATCTAGCCTATGCTCTCTGGGATGCTATCATTGACGGCTTTTTCCCTGTCTTAGAGCTATTTAGTGAGAGAATTGAAGCCTTAGAAGATGAGGTTCTTTTTAATCCTAACGACAGTACCTTGGCCAAAATTTATCAGATTAGGCGTGAGTTACTCGCTTTACGTCGAGCGATTTGGAGTCAAAGGAATGCTTTAAATATGTTGATTAGAGATAAAAGTCCTCTAATCCGTGATGAGACTATAATTCACTTACGAGATTGCTATGACCATGCTGTTCAAATCATCGATATTATTGAAACTTACAGGGAATTAACTTCGGGGTTAACGGATATCTATCTTTCGGCAGTAGGAAATAAGATGAATGAGATTATGAAATTTCTCACAGTAATGTCGTCTATTTTTATTCCTTTAACCTTTGTTGCTGGTCTTTATGGCATGAATTTTAATACCGAAGTCTCTCCTTGGAATATGCCAGAACTGAATTGGTATTGGGGTTATCTATTTTTTTGGATAATCATGATCCTTATTTCAATTGCTATGGTATTTTTCTTTTGGCGTCAGGGCTGGTTTCGCGATGTTACTACTCCAAATCGTAGGAAATGATATGGACTTTCAAGTTTAGGTTAGTTACAATTCTTGCGCGATCGCTTTAGTTCCAGGTTTTGCCTGATCACAGATGATAATTCGTCACTAGTACTAGTGCTTCACCAAGTTTGAAATGAGGAATTGATATGAGCAGAGGGAGCATAGGGGCAGAGGAGCAGAGGGAGATAATTACCAACATTTATCCCTCAAAACAAAGTTGACGTACTACTAGTAGTCCACCACAGAAATTATGACAGGTCAATCTCAGGATATAAACGCTATTATTGAAATCTTTAATTATGTGAGGTGTTGTGTCATGGATAGAAGATAATTGCTTAGACGTTACGCTGCTGGAGAACGAGATTTCGCTGGTATCAAAATGCCGGGTGCTCGTTTGACGGATATCAATGATGCCGATCTTAGCTATATGAATTTGAGCGGTACTTGTGGATTCTATATCGATAAATGTAAAAGAACTATCTTCAAAGATAATATTATGCCTGACAGTAACATTAGAAGCAGCTAATAGCACGATCGCAGATCTGTAAGCTGAGTTGCACGAAGTAAAATCCAACGAAAGCAATAAATGAAATATATTATTGATTAAATAATAGAAAGCGAATTTTTAATCTTTATAATGAATCTCTCAGTATTTGGATATTTTCTACTTCGCAAAGAATTGATCTGCGATTATAAGTAACTAACGTAAAAAAGTAACTACTCCCAGGAGATTTGGCACGGCGATATTGCATTGATGAATCTTGCTTGATTTTATTCCCAATTATAAAAGCTTAAATTCTTAAATAGGATTAATGAAATTACCAATTAATTGTATTTGTTGGGTTTTACTCCGTGCAACCCAACCTACCTCTACTTTATCTGCATTTTTATCTGCGTTTATCTGTGTTTATCTGTGGACAATATTTAAAACTTTGATTTATGCAAGAAATCTAATAAACAAAGGTTGATTTAGTTCCAATAAAATACTCTTATGTAAAGTATTATTATTTTGTTGCCATTTTTAAAAATAAGCATAAACTGTAGTGTGGGAAGGGAGATCGTGAGAATTAACTCTGAAAGCTAATGAAAAAAATATTTGAAAGGTTTAAGTCACTTAATAACATAGAAAAAGTAATCGTTATTGTCGCGACTATAATTTCTATCATTATTTTATTTTACCTATCTAAAATTTTATTAAATGCGATAGAAAATTTTGCCAAAAATAATGACGTTGTATTTGCAATATTGTTTTTAGGAATACTTATCGGAACTCCGATCATCGCTTTTTATGTTATTCGCAGTAATAGAATAGAAAAGTTAAGAATAGCTTACAAAGATGCTCTTAATCTCTTAAAAACAAACCCACAAGACTCTAATCTGAGGCAACGGGCTCTCAATGCTGGAAGGCGTTATTATAGCTTAATCAATTACAATACTTCAAGTGCTTATAATAAACAAGCTATAAACAACGATTTACTCGCCATCTTTGGAACCGATAAACAAAGATAATCACTATAGATTTTACCTTGAACTCTCATTGTGCAGAAACTCATTGAAATGGCTATAAGTGCGATCGCGAAAAGCTAATCCGAGATCGCATCTTCAACAATTTTTAGCTGATTTATCAAGCATAGAATTTTATTTAAAGAATTATTCAATAAAATCTTAAATGATCCTGTTTTCTAGGGGAATTCTTGCTTCTACTATATGTCTTTGTAAAGAGGAATAAATTAATTCTCCCTGCAATTAGCAATTAGCCATTAGCAATTAGCCCTTCCCTCGGTTTCCCCCAAATAACAGTTTCATGTTTATAAATTGCCATTCCCGGTTTAGCTCCTTTGGGTTTATAAACATGTTTTGGTTTGGTATAAATTACTGGGACAAGATCGCTTTCTCTCGCTTGAGAATAATAAGCTGTGATATTCGCAGCAAATTGAAGATCTGCTTCTTGGGCAACTTCTCCTGGTTCGAGGCGCAGTAAGACATGACTGCCAGGAATTTCTTGAGTATGAAACCAAATGTCATAATCGTTGGCAGTACGAAAAGTTAGGCGATCGTTTTGGCGGTTATTTCTGCCGACCCATAATTGATATCCTGATGGAGTTTGATAGCGATGAGGTTGGGAATCATCTTGGCTTTTAACTAGAGGACGATTAGTTTTTAAATATTCTTGTTCGATTAATTCCTCTCGAATTTCGACCAAAGCTTCTAAATCTTCTGACTTGCTATAGGAAATTTGAGTTAGAGAAGTTTGGATTTGCTGTAAATAATTAATTTCTGCTTCTACCTCTTGTAATAAAGGAACAACGGCATCTTGAGCACGTTTGAGTTTTTGATGACTTTTGTATAAATATTGAGCATTTTGTACAGCGTTTTTTTCGAGATTCAGTTTTATTTTGATTGGTTCTCCAGTGTCAAAATCTTCTAAGGTTATAGACTGCATCCCTGGTTTTATCAAATGCAAATGGGCCATTAATAGGTCTGCTTGTTGACGATAATTTTCCGCTTCAGTTGATTCTTGTAGGCGATTTCTAAAAGTTGTAGCTTTGCGATCGCATTTTTTAATCACATTACTAATTTTCTGCGTTAATTGATGATGTAGTTGGCGAAATTCTTGTTGATTGAGTTGATTCCAATAATAAGTATCAATCAGGGCTTGTAAATTCTCTACTGGTTGATGGGACACAAAACCTAAAACTGTATAACCTGTCTCTGTTTTCCCTGGGTAAAATTCGCCTTTTTCTTGCATTATTAACCATTTCTGCCAAGAGACAAACAACTTTTGCCAATCAGACTTGCTTAAGCTGTCTGTTAATTTTTCTGGTTCTAGTTCTGAGTCAGTAATGATTTCGATCGCGATTTTGGGACTAATTCCTCGATAGGCTTTAATCAATTGCCGTTGTAGCTGACCGGGAATTAAACTCACACGCTCTTGCCAAAGCTCGAAAGATTCTTCTAATTTAGGAACAGTTCCCGTTAAAGATGGTGGTAATTCATAGGGTTTTCCGGTTTGAATCGGACGAACACTAGATTGATTGGCATTAATTTGTCGAGCAGGAGCCACAATTTGTTGCTTTGCATCGGTCAAAATCACATTGCTATATTTCCCCATAATCTCCACATAGAGATGCCATAAAACCTGATCCCCAGGACGTTTAGCAAATTGGAAATCTAATACTCGCTCCCACGGAGCAATGGTTTTAATTTCAGTAAGAGCTAATCCTTTAAACTGATGACGCAGTTGATCGCTAAAAGTAAAAGTATCTCGAACTTTTGGTGGAGCCTGGCCGATACACACTCTAGCCGCTTCAGGATGCCAAGAAATGCTTAACCAACCACGTTGTTTAATAGTTCTTAAAGATAAATAGATCGTGAAGCGATCGCGCTGATGTATTTGTTCCACTCTTGCTGGTAGCCAATCCCTAATCAATTCGCGATGAACGGCAATTAAACTTGTGTAATCAAAAGACTGCATAAAAATTATTAATTATCAATATAAAGAATGGAAAAAGTTGGCGAATTGTGACAAAAACTGAAAAAAAGCTAAAATTTGCGAAGAAAATGGGCTATAAGTAATTATTAAGCTTGTAAAGAAGGATTGTTATCTATAACATAAAAATTATATCTGCTCGATTGGCTCGATTCTTTATAAAGGCATCTAAACACTTATGGATATTCAATTAATTAATATCGGATTTGGCAATATTGTGTCTGCTAATCGCATTATTGCTATAGTTAGCCCCGAATCAGCTCCCATTAAAAGAATTATTACTGAAGCGAGAGAAAAAGGACAGCTAGTCGATGCCACCTATGGGAGGCGTACCAGAGCTGTCATTATTACAGATTCTTCCCATGTTGTCTTGTCGGCAATTCAACCAGAAACTGTTGCTCACCGCTTTGTGGTAAACAAAGAGAGTCCCCAATAATTCTCTCAATATTTCATGGCATCAGGAAAATTAATTGTTATCACAGGCCCCAGTGGTGTCGGTAAAGGAACAATCGTAAAATCCTTAATTCGAGACTATCCTCAACTGCATCTTTCTATCTCTGCCACTACAAGAAATCCTCGTTCAGGGGAAATCGATGGCAGGGATTATTATTTTCTGAGTCGAGAGGAATTTCAGTCTGCGATCGCGGAGGGAGAGTTTCTCGAATGGGCTGAATATGCGGGAAATTATTATGGAACACCGAAAACGAAGGTTCAGGAGTTAATTACTGCTGGCAAATTGGTGCTTTTAGAAATTGAGTTGATTGGTGCTAGGGCTGTTTCACAGATTTTTCCTGATGCGGTGCGAATTTTTCTGCTGCCACCATCAATAACAGAGTTGGAGGCGCGGCTGCGTGGACGAGGGAAAGATCCGATCGCTGCGATTGAAAAACGCTTACTCAGGGCAAAAGAGGAAATTGCTGCTAGTGAAGAGTTTGAAATCCGAATTGTTAATCAAGATTTGGCAACAGCAATCCAAGACGTTGCTAAGGTTATCTTTGAAGACAATGAACAGTAAACATTTAATTTTCCATTTTCAATTTTCCATTCTCAATTAATCTATGGATTTTCAATTACTTTTTAATGGTCTTGCCATCGGGAGCATTTTGGCTCTAGCGGCGATCGGTTTGACTTTAACCTATGGCATTTTGCGCTTATCTAATTTTGCTCACGGCGATTTTATGACGTTAGGAGCCTATTTTACTTGGCTTGCAAATATTAATGGTGTCAATATTTGGTTGGCGATGATATTAGGTGCTGTGGGCACGATCGCGATGATGTTGCTATCAGAATTATTGCTCTGGAAACCGATGCGCGATCGCAGAGCTTCGGATACGACTTTAATTATTATTTCTATTGGTTTGGCTCTATTTCTGCGCAGTGGCATTCTTTTGATCTGGGGTAGTAGTAACCAATCCTATGATTTGCCTGTGGTGAAAGCGTTGGAGTTTGGTGATCTCAGAATTGCCTATTATCGTTTAATTGTGATTTTTCTGGCGATCGCGGCTATCTTGGCCCTACATTTTCTGTTGCAAAATAGCAAAATTGGTAAAGCAATGCGAGCCGTTGCTGACAATATTGATTTGGCTCGGGTTTCAGGGATTAATGTGGAGCGAGTAGTGCTGTGGACTTGGATTATTACGGGAGTTCTAACGGCGGTTGCTGGGGGAATGTATGGTTTGATAACGACGGTGCGACCTAATATGGGTTGGTTTTTGATTTTGCCCATGTTTGCCTCGGTGATTTTGGGGGGTATTGGCAATCCCTATGGCGCGATCGCAGGAGCTTTAACAATTGGCATTGCACAGGAATTAAGTGTTCCTTTCCTTGGATCGCAGTATAAATTGGGAGTAGCTTTGTTTATTATGGTTGTCATTTTATTGATTCGTCCTCAAGGTCTATTCAGAGGAACTTCTTGAGCATTGACCATTAAACATTGACCATTGAGTATCTATCGGAAAATCTAGTTTCAAAATTAAATCCAAACAAAAAACCACAAAAAATAATTAGGTAAACTGTAGCCACGATTAGCGCCACTACTGCGCTTAGTGCTACTTCTGCATAAGTTAACCAAGTTCACGTAGATTTTTTATTGCGCCATGATAGAAACCAAAAACAATCTTATTCGTCTATCCCAAGGGCAACTTAATCTTTTAGAAACTTGCCCTCTTAAATTTCAACAAATTTATTTAAACAAATTAAATTCTTTACCCAATCCTGAAACAGAAGAAAATCAAACTTGGGGTAGTCGATTTCATCTATTGATGCAACAGCGAGAATTAGGTTTACCCATTGAATCTTTATTAGCTAAAGATCAGGAATTAGATCAATCTTTACAGGCTCTACTCCAAGCCGCACCACATATTCTCGATCAGAGTAATCATCAATGGCGAGAAGCTGAACATTCTCGGACGATTAATTTTGGTAATTATTTATTAACGGTCATTTATGATTTATTAATTGCCGATGATCATCAAGCCCAAATAATTGATTGGAAAACTTATCTCAAACCGCAAAAAAAAGATAAACTAGCTAAAAATTGGCAAACTAGATTATATCTCTACACCTTAGTTGAAACTTCCGAATATTTACCAGAACAAATTTCTATGACCTATTGGTTTGTCAAACTTCCCAATACTCCAGAAAGCCATGTCTTTACCTATAACATTCAGCAACATCAACAAACAAAAGAAGATCTACATAATTTATTAAATAAGTTGGATCTGTATCTAGAAAAATCCCAAGATTTCTCTCATCACCCGAAGTGCGAAACTAAATGTCCTTATTGTCAAGAACTACGTGCTCAAGAAAATAAGTCTCCCGTCTATTTAACTCTAGATTAAATCACTAATTTTTAACTACTGAATTGGGATGAAAAAATTTATAAATTTCTTCTGCCAAACTTGTACCAATTCCCGATACTTCGGTTAGCTGTTGTGTAGAAGCTTCACGGATATAATCAATCGAGTGAAAATGAGCCAATAATTGTTTTTGTCTTTGAAAACCTAAACCTGGAATTTCTTCCAAGCGACTTCTTCGACTATTTTTCAATCTTTGCTGACGGTGGAAACTAACGGCAAAACGATGAGCTTCATCGCGGACTCTTCTTAATAATTGAACTCCTGGCTGTTCGGTATTGGTATCTAAAGATTTTGACGCACCTGGTAAAAATATTTCTTCTCTTTTCTTTGCCAAACTTACTACCTTGACCACATCTAATAAATTCATTTCCTGTAAAACTTTAACCACCGCAGATAATTGACCTTTTCCGCCATCAATCATCACTAAATTAGGGAAATCGTGATCTTTTAAAGGTAAAACTAGATTTTGATTATTGTTTGTGTTTACATATTTTTTAAATCTGCGTTGGATAACTTCGGCCATACTGGCAAAATCATCGGAATGGCCAATGGTTACGGTGGGATTTTTAATTTTATAGTGACGATAATGTTGATTTGCGGCCACACCATCTATGAAAACAACTTGGGAAGCCACAGCATTAGAACCTTGAATATGGGAAATATCGTAACCTTCAATGCGTTTGGGGACTTCTGATAAATCCAAAATTGCGGCTAAATCCTGTAAAGCTTGATTATTGCGATCGCTGAATTTTTGGGTTCTGGCTAATTCATATTTGGCATTTTTCTCTACCATTTCGATTAGTTCCGCTTTCAGTTGTCTTTGGGGTACAACTAAATTGACTTTTTTTCCTTTCTGTTGAGTTAACCATTGGGTTAAGATTTCGACTTCTGGTAATTGATGTTGGGCAATAATCTCGGTGGGAATTTCTACTGCATCTACTTTCTGATAATGGGATTCGAGTACTTTCTGTAAAATCTCTCCGGGACTTCCCGATCGCACATCGGCAAAGAAACCCAGTCTCCCAACCAATTTTCCGGCACGAATTTGAAACAGTTGAATACAACAATGTTGCTCATCAGCGGCAAGCGCGATCGCGTCACGGGAAATCGTATCGTCAGGCAGTGAAACTTTTTGATCGGCATTTAATTGATATAAAGCTTGAATGCGATCGCGTAGTTGGGCGGCTTTCTCAAATTCTAAATCTTCTGAAGCTTGTAACATTTGAGCTTGTAATGTTTTAACCAGCTCATCGGTACGACCTTGGAACACCATTGCTACTTTTTGCATAGTTTGATGATATTCTTCGGGCGTAATTAAATCCTGACAAACTCCTGGGCATTTTCCCATGTCGTAGTTGAGGCAGGGACGATTTTTAAATAGGGGTTGGCGACGTTGCCGCAGGGGAAAAGCGCGTTTAATAATATGGAGGGTGTAGCGCAACAGACGAGTATCTACATAAGGGCCATAATAGCGATCTTTTGCTTTGCTGAGTCTTCTTTTGCGGGTAATGTAGATACGTGGATAATCTTCCGACCAAGTTATGCAAACATAGGGATATTTCTTGTCATCTTTTAACAGCACATTGTAATAGGGTTGATGCTGTTTAATCAGATTGGCTTCTAGGGCTAGGGCTTCGGATTCGGTATCGGTAACAATAAATTCAATTTCTCTGACCTGGCGCACCATCATAGCAATGCGATCGCTGAGGCGTTGGGAATCACGGAAATAGGAGCGGACACGCGATCGTAGTTTTTTCGATTTACCGATATAGAGAATGTCATCGTTATGACCCCGCATGAAATATACTCCAGGTTCAGCGGGAATTTCTTTAAGGCGATTTTCTAGTTTTTCTGGTTCTCTCAGTAATGTCGTCATAGAAGAGCTTTTTGGTTATATAGATATGCGATCGACCAGGATTATTTTAACGAAACCCAGAATTATTTTCTTGAAGTAATAAAGGTTGCACTTACCATACATTTTTTCTAGTTTGCTCAAGGGCGATCGCTATTTTAGTTGCCTACATCTAGGTAGTAAGATGAATCAACAAAAGAAATTAAAATGATAATTAATTACAAACACCAAGGAGCCAAAGCAGGGCTACCTCATACTTTTGAGATGAGATTGGCAGGAAAGGGTTAAAGAGAACATTTTGAGCAATTTGATAATTTCATAGAAGATTTTTATTATCTCCGTATTGTTGAATTTTGA
>JBCCYD010000209.1:0-10212 GCA_039190385.1 Cyanobacteria bacterium P01_F01_bin.143
TTAATATTCCAATCTTCAATGCAAGTACCAGTTAGAGTTGCTCCTTCAAAATTAGTTCCTAAGGCTTGAACTCTATTGAAGTTTGAATCAGATAGGATAGTACCAGATAGGTTGAAATTAGATAGAGTAGCGCCAGAAAAATTGAAACCAGATAGGGTAGCACCAGAGAGATTGGCAGCAACTAGAAATTCATTTTTAAGGTTAGCATTTTCGAGATTAGCATTTTCGAGGTTGGTATGTTTGAGGTTAGCACCAATTAGGTTTGCTCTATTGAGCTTAGCTCTACTGAGATTGGCATGTTTGAGGTTAGCACCGATGAGATTGGCACCAATTAGGTTGGTATTTTCGAGGTTGGCATTTTCGAGGTTGGCATTTTCGAGGTTTACATTTTCGAAGTTGGCACCTTTGAAGTAGGCACATCCGAAGTGAACATCATTCAGCTCGACATTTTTGAGATTTGCTCCAGAGCAGTTAACTCCAGAGAAGTTAACTCCAGAGAATTTAACTCCAGAGAAGTTAACTCCAGAGAAGTTGGCAGAAAATAGCAAGGTCTTTGTGAATTTGGCTCCACTGAGGTTAGCTCCACTGAGGTTGGCATGTTTAAGGTTGGCACCAATTAGGTTAGCTCCACTGAGGTTGGCATTTTCAAGGTTGGCACGTTCGAGGTTGGCCCCTTTGAGCTTGGCTTTACTAAGATTGGCGTTTTTGAGTTTTGCATCAAAGAGGTTGGTATCAACGATGTTGGCATGTTCGAGATCGGCATCAAAGAGATGGGCACGTTCGAGGTTAGCACCAATGAGGTTTACATGTTTGAGGTTAGCATCAGTGAGGTTGGAACCTTCAAGATTGGAATTTTTGAGGTAAGCACGTTCAAGATTAGAATTTTTGAGGTTGAACCTAAAGAGATTGGAATTATGGAGATCTAGTTTTATATGAGGATTCTTATTACGCCATTGATTCCAAGCTTCTACTCCTTCTTTAAGCTTGGCTAGATGTTCTGGGTTTGCCATACCTGTTTTACTGAATGCTCTTATTTGAACTCTAGCAAAAATATCTCTGATAAAATCACGTGCTTAATAAACTTTAAGATTCGGATTCTACAGCAGCTTCTATGCCTGCTTTCGCAATGTTGAATATGGGATTATCTACTGCTTCGGCTAGGGCTTCAATTCCCATTGCTTTGATGACATTGATTACTTTCTGCCAACGAGTAGGATTGTTTTCAATCTCTTCTATGAGTTTGGCTCCTACTTCCATTTTCTCGGCATATTTTTTGGTGGGATAAGTTTTAGAAAGTTGGTCTAATAATTGTTGGATTTCTGTTGCGGCGGCAGTTAAATCTTGTTGGGCTGATTCGTTAATTACTCCTGCAATTTTGGTATTACCTGAGATATTACCTTGGTTGTGACCAATACCGATGTTTCCGCTTTGGTTGTAAGTGTTTCCAGTTGGCATATTAGGATTATTATTAATGTTAGTAGTTTGCTTAATTCCTGCCATTGTTTTAATGACTTCAAGCAAATCCGTACTTTTTTCACGATAGGCTTGAACTAGTTCTTCATTTTTGATTTGTATTATTTCGTCTTTAGCTTGTAATTGTTTTTGATAGCCAGCTTCAATAACTAATAGTTTGGCTTCGTATTCTCTTTCTAGATACTTTTGAATTTTTGCTTTATTAGCTGATTCTGGCACTTCAACACGAATAACAAAAGCACCATTAGATTTCTTTTCTATAGCTTGAATTGATAATTCTTCGCTTTTAATTTCAGCTTGTAATTGTTGAAAAGATTCTAGAAAAGCTACCCATTCAATACCTTCAGAAAAAATAAGATTAACTGTTTCTAATACTTTTTGAAAAAGTTGAGTAAATTCTCCTGGAGCAAAAATTTTATCTGGGTCGTGAGGAATGCGCTCCTTAAATATCCACCTACGATTTAGTGAAGAGTAACTACCCTTATTTAAATATATATAATCACATTTTACATTTTGCAGATTGGTTTGACTATTGATAATCCAATCTGTGATACAAGCACCAGTTAATATTGTACCTTTAAAACTCTTTGCTAATGCCTGAACCCTTGAGAGGTTAACACCTGTTAGGTTGGCATTTCTAAGGTTAGCACCTGAAAGGTTAGCACCTGAAAGGTCAGCATATGTTAGGTCGGCACCTGTTAGGTTAGTACTAGATAAGTTAGCATATGTTAGGTTGGCATTCCTAAGGTTAGTACTGGATAAGTCAGCTCTACTGAGTATGGTACCTGTTAGGTTAGAATATGAGAGGTTAGCACCATCAAGCTGAGCACCACTAAGGTATTCATGGGCAAAGACGTCATGACTGAGCTCAGGTGTTATAAAAGAATTTTTTATCCGCCAATTATTCCAGGTCTTTACATTATTGAGTAGCCTTTCAATATGTTCTGGATTTGCCATACCTATTTTACTGAATGCTCTTATTAGAAGTGTAGCAGAGATATT
This sequence comes from Cyanobacteria bacterium P01_F01_bin.143, assembly GCA_039190385.1. Taxonomy (GTDB): domain Bacteria; phylum Cyanobacteriota; class Cyanobacteriia; order Cyanobacteriales; family Xenococcaceae; genus Xenococcus. The sequence goes on from JBCCYD010000209.1 coordinate 2,476, forward strand.
CGTGGTACGATCGCATAATTCATTGCATAATTGACTGCTTTATAAATGCTTAGCTTTCAAGGAGAAATATGGTTACCAAGAAACAGGCAAAACCGAAACAACCTCCTAACAATCCGTGGGGAATCAATCAATATGCTGCGGGGAAGGGATTAGGTGAGAAGGATGCTGCTTTTTATATGAGGTTAAAAAGTAAAGATAAGGAGAAGTTCAAGGAGGCGGCGAAGAAGCGGGGAATGAATTTGACTAGTTGGTTGATCGCTGTGGCGTTGGAAGCAGCAGAGAAGGAAGTTGAAAGTAAGAGGTAAGAATATTTGTGGAGATCGCTCTTACCTCTTGAAAAGTTGTAGTTATATTTCTTCTCGATATTCTTCAAGAGCTACTCGCAATACATTAGCTACGGGGTGATTAATCGCTGCCATAAATGTTTCCATTTCCATTGCTTTAATGACCGCGAGAATCTTATCCCTAAAAATAGGGTTATTTTCAATAGTTTTAATGGCCTTTTCTGCTACTATCGCTTTTTGCGATAAAGTCTCAGTGGGATAAGTTTGAGCAAGTTTCTCTAATAATGCTTGAATTTCTGTTGTCGCTTGAGTAAAATATTGTTGTAAAAGTGCTTTATTGATTACTCCCGCGACTGTCGCATTTCCTGAGATGCTTCCACCACTCATATTTTCAATGCCAATGTTTTTTCTAGTTTGTAGACTATTCATATTTGCATCTCCTTTTTGAGAATTAGAGTTATTGATATTGATTGGTTGACTACTACTTTTCAGCTTGAGAACTTCCAATAGTTCAGTAATTGTTTGACGATTAAAACGGATTTCATTGTTTTGGTTATCTATTAACTTATCAATAAGCTTGAGTAAATCATGTTTTTCCTTTTTGCTGAGCTCAACCGCAACAAGATAGGAAGATAAAGCTCCTCTATCTAATACCTTAGAACTAGAAGAGCTATTTTCATCCAAGAGTATTTTCCGAATCTCTTCTAACAATTCTGGGCTTACTTCTTTAGTTTTAATATGAGAAATAGACCAGTGATTATGTTTGTTTGGAGTATTTTTATGGTTCTCAAGGTTTAAACATTCTGTTATTGACTGAGTAGACTCGTTTCTTCGATGATTGTTATTCGTCATCGAAAGATTACCTCTTTAATGCTTGTATCTGTTTTTACAAGCACCTTTGCTCCCTGCTTGATTTCATTCTGCAAGAAATATTCAGTTGCGATCGCTTTCCTGATTACTTCTACTTGAGAAATATCTTGCTCAGCAGCCAACCATTCTAGGAATTTAGCTGTATCAGAAGGTAAACTTATAGTCATTCTTTTTTTTGATTTAGATTGACTTTTTCCTTCTGCTTTATCAGCAACATCTTTAGGTTTTGTAGGTGCATTTAGATTTAAATTTCTATTGTTTGCAGACATTTTATCACTCCAGTTGCTATTTTTCAATATGTAATTTATGACGTTTTTTTTGTTATTTGGCATAAGTTTAATTGGTACATAGCAGAAATGATTTTTGTCTATGATTTAATTTATTTTGTTGTTTACATAATAGACCTCCTCCTATTAAAAATAATTGATCAAATGGAATAGATTCCAACAAAAAGTGATTGACAAAATTCATTCCACTTTTACGTTTTATGATTGAAAGGATAAAACGGTTTAACATTTTAAAAAGATATTTACCATAAAGCTTGAATTTGAAATTTTTGACCTTAGTTACAACATCAAGAATATCTGTGTCTATGATTGAATTATTCACACAAACTGATGTCGATACTTTATGGATAAGTTCATGAATATGAACAAGATAGAACGGCAATAAATATTCAGGAATATTTATTAACTCTCTATTTTTTTTCCTCTTAGGTACGGAATAAATAATAGAATTTTCATCTATTTTACCAATAGCAAGTTCTCTATAATTGACGAATAATTTATTGAGTCTTTGGGTAACTTCTCGGCAACGTTTTTGGGGTGTGCTTTCCATTGTCGAAAATTGTTCTGTATTCCAAGAAATTAATTTGCAAGAGGTATTATGTATTTGAACGAACGTAGTTTGAGGTTCATCTTGTGTGCTACAGAAAAAGGGTTCGTCACCATTGTCTTGTTCGTTTATTCTAAGAGCATATTCCAGTATACCTATACATAGAATATTTAACGAAAGGATTGATTTAAATTGCATGGTTTAACTATTTCACTCTGAATTTGTTCGATGCGCTTGTTGGTACAAGTCTGTATTGTTACTATTTTGTACCTTTGAATTACGGAATTGAGATTAATGATAGCATTCTTTTAGTGTCATTAGATGCACTTTTTCAGTGTTCATTTAATAAATAATTAAAACCAAAAAAGATCGCCCTTCTATCAAGGAGAGCAATCAACCTTGAAATCACACTTTGTACCCGCTTTTGTCGATCAAATAGCATGATTTTGTATTACAATTAGCCACAACAAACAATTATCAACAAACAAAAGAATATGGAACTAATATTTTTTGCAGCTACAGGTGCAGTTGTTGGTGCGGTTGTAGCCGAAACGGTAGGCGGAATGGGTTTAGCTGTTGCCGGAACAGCGATCGCAATTGAAGCAGCACCGATTATTATCGCAGGAGCAGTTTTAGGAGCTGCGGCATACGGCGTTAAATCTGCAACCGAATGGTAATGGGAAAACAACCTAATCCCTGGCAAAAACTTGTCAGGGGAGCTATTCGAGATTTGATTAACGATGCAAACAACTCTCAATCTAAAAGCTCTAAACCTAAAAAGAAAAAGTCAAAAAAGAAGAAATCGAAAAAGGCTTCTCAAGCTAAAAAAAGAAGTAGATACATTCCTGCTTCTGTCCGTGTTGATGTGCTCACAAGAGACAATTATCGATGCGTATATTGTGGTGTGACATCTAAAAACGCAGAATTACAAGTCGATCACATCATCCCGTTCTCGAAAGGAGGAAGTAATGATCCTAGTAATCTGCAAACCTTGTGTAGAGAATGTAATCAAGGAAAAAGCGATCGCATTTTATAATTAGTTATTCTCAGTTAAAACAAAAACTCTAGCAGACGGTGAATTGGACTTAGGAGATTCTGCTAATTTATTGATCAGCATTTTCGCCAACTTAGCTGACTCTTCTTTCGATAAATATCTATCAACTAAAATTTCGATTAATCTATTTGCCTCATTTTCAGGAAGGTAATTTAATTCCGAAAGCACATCTTCAGCGGTTTTTGGTCTATCCGCGTCAGATTCATCATCAAAATCTTCACCATGCTTTAAATATTTAAGTAAGCTTTCAACCGACTGTCGAGAATAAGTAGCAATTTTTTGAAGACTCTTGATTGCTGGCATAGTTTCAGCTTCTTCCCAACTTCTAACCGCAGCATAAGAAACACCTAAAGTCTTAGCAAAAGCTCTCTGACTCTGATCGCCGCGAAGTTGTTTGATCAGGCGAGACAATCTTTGTTGAGATTCATATTCCATTAATGCATCGAAAAAATATTTTACCAATTTATTCATATCATGCTAGCTTGATAGTTGTCTGTGATATCGTGACAGGCGCAACTATCAAAATAGCAAAATGACTCAACAAAAAACTAATAATTCCAAGTTGGTGGGATTACATTTTCGTATCGATCCAGACTTGAGTATCAAAATTAAACTAGCCGCACTTTCTGAAGGAATCACTCAGAAGACCTTGATTAATAGAGTTTTCCGTTCTTATTTCGAGGCTAATCCTATTGATCTGTCTAAATTCCCAGATATTGCCTGAAAGTAACTCTGCCAATTTCCGCCATAATTATGCATTTCGCAACAAAACGTAACACAATTAATCACAACTGAGGATATGACCTAAATGGAAACTCCAGTAGAATATCACGTCGATAAACCCCTTTATCCCCAATCCAATCCCCAAGAACAAATACTCAACAGCTCCTACTTCAAAGTAGTAGCCAACCTAGCCCAAGCCGCATTAGTCGGCGGACTAATCGAACCAGAAGAAATCGCCGAACATTCCATCAACCTCACCGACCAACTGATCGCAAAAGTCAGCCAGAAACTCAACCCCAATTCAACCAAACAGTCTTAAAGGAGAAAAAATGTCATATCGTTTCACCAGTTCAGATCTTCGCGGAATGCATGCCAAAGGACTAGGAATAAAAGAAATCTGCGCCTATTCCTGGCTTATCAATCAAAAAGCAGTTGGCAAAAAAATCATTGTCTATCGAGAAGACTTTCGCAAATGGCTAGCAAAAACACCCGCTGGCGAAGCTTCCATTAGTAGACGACATGGTTCAAGAGTGCTGCACAACTTAGGGAAACGCGGATTCGCCGAAGTCAAAAGTCGAGGCTACGGTGCTTTTGAAATAACCCTTTTCTCCTTGGATTTTGTTTTTGGGCGAGAAAGTCAGGATAAGACAGACTTGTCCAGCGAGCCAAAATCCCAAGATGAAGACCCCTCCAGGGGTTCACCTAACAACTCACTTAGCGCGAAGGTTAAGCAGCAGCAGCTAATAAAAATCAAACAACTCTGTACCCAAGCAGGAATCAAATATCGCCTAGAAAAAGATTGGTGGGAAATCGTCTCCCACGGAATCGAAAAAGTCGAAGCCACCATCAACCTGATGAAATACCGATCGCTCACCACCCCCATCACCAACGCCCCAGGATGGTTCAAAAAAGCACTCAGGTGTAACTACCATCTCGACCATAATCCCGACTCCCTCAGCGTATTGAAAACCGTCCAACAAACCTACGAATACTGCCTAGACAAATTCAATCAATGGGGCATGTTTCCCAGTCGCGGCGAACTCGAACTGCCAAAAAAAACGAGCGTCCCCCAAAGGTTTCCAAACTTGGTGTGACACTCAAATCATCAAAAATTCTTAAAAGGATTATACATCATGATAGCGATCGCTCAAACCCCCAAAACAAACCCCCAAACTCTTGAACAACTCCAAACCCTGTTGCAACAAGAGATCGAAGAAGCCAAAACCGAACTTCTTCAACTTAAACAAAATAAACAATACAACCAAGAAATAGTTAATGAAATCGATGCTCAAACCGAAATCATCCAACAACATAGCTATATCCTCGACGAAATCAAATCCTGCGACCAACTAGAAATCGGCCAATGGGTCAAACGACCATCCCAAAAAGACAAACAACCAGGCCAAATCATCGATATCAAAATCCGTCACGGTAAACCCGCCATTGAAATCCAATGGTGGCAAGACCAGCAAACCAAACTCGAATCACCCAAAAACCTGAAACTCATCCAACCCAAAGATTTACAGTATCACTGGAACGGCTCAAAATACCCCAAATTCGTCCGTAACATCGATAACTTTGAATGCGAAGATCTAGAGCTTCTCCAATCCCAACTCGCCGAACTCGAAGAATACAGACAACACGGAAACCAATTAGGACAACCGCAAGACGCATTAGAAAACTATGACCAACAAATTGCTTACCTAAAAAAAAGGGTGGCATTAATCAAATAAAAAGACATTGAAAACGCCGAACCCCACGAAATAGAGCAATTGACTCTCATACCTCCTAACAACAATCATTCCACCCAACAACTCCAAATCCTGAAACGGTTCGCCGAAAGAAAATCCGAACCAACCGCGGCCCGCGGAGCGGATCTCTTCGAGATCGCGATCGATAAAATCACGCGCGACCCCAAAACCCAACAACGAGAAGAACTCGACCCCCAAGTAGTCGCAGAATACTGCACCGCAATCATGATCGGTACCAAACTCCCTCCCGTCAAAGTCAAATTTGATGGCACCCATTACTGGCTCTACGACGGATTCCACACCATCAGAGCCACCGAACAAGCAGGGCAAAAAGAAATCCTCGCCGAAATCACCCCAGGCAACCTCCGAGACGCCATCCTCGAATCAGTTGGAGTTAATGCCACCCACGGACTACGACGCAGCCGAGAAACCAAACGTCGTGCTGTAACCACCCTCTTAAAAGATCCTGAGTGGCAAAAATGGAGCGATCGTGAAATTGCCAGGAAATGTAAAGTATCTAATCCGTTCGTTTCCAATCTCAGAAAAAAACTTACTCAAAATCTCACTGTTAACGTTAACAGTGATAATCACAAAAACTACAAAGACAAACACGGCAATATCTCAACCATGAATACTGCCAATATCGGTAAAACAGATCCCGAAAACGCCGAAACCGATAAACTCAACAACTCACCAGAACCCCCACCAGAACTCGAAACCAATCAACTAGTCGAACTCAACTTCACCAACTTCGACGGCGTCACCGAAAACCTCAAACTACTAAACCACCATTACGGCATCATCACCTCCAAAGTAGAAGTAGGCAACGGATACAACGTCCAAATCTTCGACCAGAAAGATCAACCTACAGCTAGCTATGTTATCCAAACCGACGACCTCAAACCCGTTGAACATGCCTCGCTCACACTCACTTTTGAACCCAAAGAATATATCGCCCTAATGAACATCTACGGCGATCGCGCCCAACTCCGCGACACGATTAAACAATTACTCACAGGAGCCAAACCAACATGAACCCAGAACAATTTCAACAGATGAAACCACACAAACAAAATTCTTTCCAGTCAGGAGATGAAGTTAAAAACCCTGAATTCACTACACCAGGAAAAGTTATCGACATGTTCTATTTGCCATACCGCGAAGGATGTAAAAATGGCGCTCCTGATACTTACTATTTTCCAGCACTTCTTAATTCCGAAGATGATTATTCAACGGTGGATACAGATGATTATTTTACAGTCTATTATGGCTGGCTATATATAGTTGCTTACACTCATTCTAGAGATGATGAAATTTATATTTTTCACGAAAATCAACTGAACCCATTAAACGAAAATGACGATTTAGTATGAAGCCAAATAAACTTATCAATCAACAGATTTGCGATCGCTATTGAACAAAGAGACAGAATTCATTACACCAATGAACCAACAACAATTCCAACAATGGATCACGCTCCAGGAGCGACAGGCGATCGCCCTTGAGAAAATTGCCCAACTCTTAGCGCGATCGCTTCCCCGTCAACCCGCACCTAACTACAAAGCTATCCTCGAACAATTCAATGAATATGATTGGTCATCAATCGATGCTCAAGTTGAACTCACAGATCAATATGGAGTTTCCAGCGTCATCTGGCAGGGCGATCGTTATAAACGCCGCAGCCCCAACAACAGATACGGTGCTGTAATTTATTTCTCCCGCGCGATCGGCAAAGATGAACGCGGCAATACCCAAAGTTACGAAGCTTTAGCTAATCTAGGCAACTACGAAAACGAGAAAATCAAATTAGATGCCATTGTTGAAGATGGCGACACCTGGGAAGAATGTCTCGAACAAATCCGTAACAATGTTCATGAACAACTCAAAAATAAAGAGAAATATAATACCTATTGTAATCGCTTCTATGAACAAAGAAGAAAGCTAGAAGAGATCACCGAAAAACTACAGAAAGCTTATGAACAGTGGGAAGAAACCAGTAACTTCTTAACTGCCCAAGGATTAAAAGCTGATGTGCCATCATTTCCCATCGAGAAACAAAATCTCATTACTGCTGGCATAGAACCTACATTTCGCAGGTAGAGGAATAGAGGTAAGGTATTTTATGAAGAGTTTAGAATAATCTACTTTGGATATCCAAGTTAAAAATATAGATCACTTAGGAATAGTAGCAGGAATCGTTGACCAAATTGGATTAGTTGAA
>JBCCYD010000210.1:0-10200 GCA_039190385.1 Cyanobacteria bacterium P01_F01_bin.143
AAGTTAACTATATTTTTAACTTTTTTATAGTTAACTTTGCTATTAAAAAATAGTTGATTATACGTAATAGTTATTTCATCAAGTACAAGTTATCACGTAAGTCTTGGGAGTTTTATAAAGTGTGGGTGAAAAGATATTCTAAAGTTTGTCTAGTTGTTATCAGGATGGGATTTTTTCTGTAGCTAAAATGTAAATTACCAAGAATAAACTTTTTTAAGTATATGTTTGCTGTCGTTTCCCCAAACAAAATTGAGATTCCCCCAGGAGCGGTATTTCAGATGCCTGGGACTTGGGATGATTATGAGGCTCTAACTCAGCAGTTAGGCGATCGCTCTATTCCCCGTTTAAAATATCGTCCTGGAGAAATTTGGTTGATGAGTCCTTTACCTGAACATGGACGGAATGTTCATTTAATTTCTAATATTGTTACAACAATACTCGATTATTTTGAAAAAGAATATGAAGCTTTTACTCCTGTGACTATGAAATTGCCGCAAAGAAGGGGGATTGAACCAGATTATTGTTTTTACATTGATAACTGGCAAGCAGTTTCGGGAAAAAAGAGAATCAATTGGGAGGAGTCCCCCGCACCAGATTTGGTTGTGGAAATTGATATTACTAGCTATACCAATGTTGATGATTACTTGGCTTTTAAAGTGCCTGAAGTGTGGTTGTTTAGAAATGATATTGTGACAATTTATCGTTTGCAAGGGGAGCAATATGTTGTAACTAATTCTAGTCTCTATTTTCCTGAAATCGATATTTTGAGTTTGATTGCTGATTGTTTTTATGTGGCACGCGATCGCAATACGAGTGCGGCTATTCGACATTTACGCCGTAAATTGTCAACTCTTATCAAGTAGCTTAAGGACTCACAAAAGATTGATTTTGGCGATTATCAATAGTAAACAAGAAGTATAATTGATGAATACATGAAAGTATTTTCAGCAATTAATCATATGGGTTCTTCCACTCCACTAAGCAAAAATCTTGTCACTTCTCAAGAGATTCAAGATAATTTAACTTGTCATCCCCCTCATCCTATAGAAAATCTGCATTTGGAAGAGTTGACCAAGCAAATTCTTAGCCTGCCCAAAGCGCAGCGCATGGCAGAGTTTTTTAGTTTACTCGGAGATCCCAATCGCTTGCGTATTCTTTCTGTGCTCGCGCAGCAAGAACTATGCGTCTGTGATTTAGCCGCTACTCTAGAGATGAGCGAGTCTGCCGTTTCTCATCAATTGCGCACCTTAAGGGCAATGCGCTTAGTCAGTTATCAAAAAAGAGGACGAAAGGTTTTCTATAGTCTTCAAGACCATCATGTTTTAGAACTTTACCAATCTGTCGCAGAACATCTAAAATCTATAGATTAAAATCTTTTTATAGTCTAGGTTAAGGGCTAAGTAGAGCGTCTGGAAATAACTTTTATTCAGGGAGCATTCCACTTATGCAATTAAATATAAGTGGGATGCTTCCTTTTATTCATTTATTCTTTTAATTAGCTTGAAGCCAAGTCAAGTTTAAGCGTTACATCCACAACCAGCATGGGAACATCCAGCTCCTTCTAAATGACCTTTGGCGCAAGCATCAGAGCAGTAGTATTTCCCTTCTTTACTGAGAGCATCGCTTATATTAACGATACATAAGCAAGAGGGGCAAGCACATTTCATTTGGGTAACGGTGGTAGCTGTCATAATAATTCTCCTTTTAGAGCAAGAGTAATTAATGGCTGAACAGATGTTCATGTATTCTTATACTGACATATGAGCATTCGCTCAGATATCTTGGACTTTGCTTTGTAATATTTCTTAACCAATTTAAAAATCAGATTTGTGTCGATATCGCTGATCACAAGTCACCAATTGCTGATCTTTTCGTTTGCTTTAAGTTTTTGTGTAAAAGCCATAGTTTCTATTGGGGGGTTAACCCCCCAAGCCCCAATCTCGCGCGTTCCCTAGCGCCTTGCAAAGGCGCGGGGTCGCTCGCCCCCTGGTGCGCTACGCCCGCCCCAGGCCCCCAGCGACTCTTTGACACATGGGTAACATAAGCTTAGTTATGGGTCTATTATCCCTTTGGGTTCATAGTTTTTGATTTTAAAGAGCTACATTTTATTGATTAGTGATTTTAATTCAAGTTGCGCGATCGCTGATCACAAATCACTAATCGCGATCGCGTATTCCAAATCGCCCAAAACCAACATTTCACGACGCACTATATCTTTGAGATTTGAGGATTGCCATACTTTTCAATTTCCGTAATCGGCAAAAGAATCGTTTCTTCTATGTATTGCCGAACTTCCACACTGACATAACATTCGCGCTGCAAACATTGGGTTAATAGTTGATTTGCTCGATAATATTGTTCGAGTAATTCTTTTTGTCTTTGATCAAATTGCCAATCATGACCAATATTTCGATGTTCAATCATAATTTTTCTTAAATCTTCTTCCCACGTTTTTCCATTGGATTGCCACCATTTATTGAATGTTTTATTGAATATTTCTTTTTCTTCCCAATTGGAAAGTTTTCCTTTGAGTTTTTGCAATTGTTGATAAAGTTCAGGAGCATTTTTTTGTGCTTGCTCAAGGGATAATTTGAGGTGGCGCTCAACGGCGCAGTAACTATTAAAGTCAAGGGAGAAAGCGCAGCTAATGTCGATAATTCGGTGTAGGTAAAATTCGAAGTTGAGATACAATTCGAGATCGGGGTAGAGATAGTAGGAGAAGTAGAGACCTAAGCCAAGGGATAAGTAGAGGGCTCGTGAGATGGAAAGATTTAAGTTAAGGAAAAAACTACTTGTATTTTGAATTCTTGTAATATCTTGAGAATTAAAAGTAATATCAACTGCTATCGTTTTTTCATTCAACCATTGCAAAAACCTTTGTATTTTTTCATCCTTTGCTAAAGAGTTATCGATGGTTTCTTTCATCAACAGCACCAATTTATTGCCATTGGGTGACATTCCCACAGCTAAGAAAAAAACTTCTCGCCAACGGGAATCAAAAATATGCTGCACCAGCTCTTGTAATGCCAAATCCTGAGATTGACGTACCTGAATAATCTCTCTTGCGGTAAAATATTCCTGAAAAGTTAGATGGGAAAAAGAATAAATTTTCTTAGCTCTAGCGACTAATAAACCATGCTGTGATTCGATAGAACGTAACACCACATCACTATCTAAGCGCAAAGCTTCCTCGTCAGTATTAGCTCCTGGTAAATTCCGAATATATTGACAAATATACTTTTCTACTTTCTCTTGCTTAAAGAAATATTCCCCAGGAGAAAAAGTATCCCAAGCAATTTTACTCAATAAATCTTTTTTTCGTTCTAACCAAAGTTTCTTATAAACTTGATCTCGTCTGATTCCCCGTTTACTATCCCATTTTGTGAGTAACGCATCTAAACCTTCTTTATACAAACCAGCACGATTCGGCGGGAAATAACCCAATTCTTGATACGCCAAACAAAGCAAAGTTAATAACAGAGGATTTTTTGCCAACTCTTCTATCGGTTTATCTTTTTCCAAGTCTTCGATGAAAGTTTCTGCTTTAATTACTTTATTCTTAAACCAATTAGCGGCAAAAGTTTTAATCTGTTTTTTATCAAAATCGGCAATTTCTACTTCAGTGAATTTCTCGAAAGTATATTGTTTGGCTGCAATTCGACAAGTAAGAAGATATTGATTATTGAGGAATTTGTTAGAAAAATTGATAATTTCTTTGATTACTCTTTGGCTATCTACTGCGAGAACTTCATCCAAGCCATCGAGTAAAATTAATGCTTTGCCCTGATTTAATATTTGCTGAAAGTTTTCCTGATCTCTGGAGTCAAGATAATTTGCTAAATAACTAAACAAACTTGGTTTATCTGTAGTTTCTGCAAAATCTTTAAGGGTGACAAAAAAAGGAACTAAATCTTCCTGAAACTTATTTTGTATTGACTGAATAGCTAAATGCTTGAGAAATGTTGTTTTTCCTGCGCCTGGCTTACCTAAAACTAGCAATTTTTGATATTTTTTAACTGCTTCTGTTCCCGCTATTTTCTCTTCTTTGACCTCTCCAAAATTAAATCTACTAAATTCCGCTAAATTACAAATTTGCATCAAATCTTCAATCTCTTTGCGTAGTTGTCCAATGATTTTTTCTAGGATATTAACTTGAGTATAAATTTCGCCTAAACCCATTGGTTGAGTCATATCAAAGATTCGCATCGTGCCACAGCGATTCTCGATATCTGGTTCCACATGTTTACGTAGTTTGGTTACCAAAGCTGATATTTCATTGGATTCTAGATTGTTCGAGTTGTTATTTTCTTCTGTCTCCGCTTTCAATCCTGTAATTTCTTGCCAGTCTAGTTTCAATAATTTGCAAATTTCAACAAAATTTTCCTTGTAAATAGGTTTGCTATTGAAGAAATTAGAAACGGTTGAGCGACTTAATTGCACACGAATTGATAAATTTTTCTGTGTCAAACCAATATCAATCAACGCATTTCTAACTTGCTCGCGATATTGTTCCGATATTTTTAGCGATCGCTTTACCATAACTAGCTGCCAAGATTTTTAGTTATTCTAAATATTAATTATAGAGCTAATCACTCAAGAACCTCACTTGAATTTTATCTGCGTTCATCTGTGTTCATCTGTGGATACAAAACTGTAATTTATCTCTCCAACACAACTCAGACATAAATCACACAGAACTCATAATCCCCACAAACTCTACTAAAACAAGGATTTTCTGACTATTAGAGAGTAATAATTCTTGAGGCAAAATTCTATGGAACACCTACTGTTTTTTATTCTTTCCACCTTGCTAGTTTGGGCGATTGAAAGATCTGCTGATGCGCTATTCGATCTACTTCTTGAATGGCTAAAAAATCACTAGCAAAAGACCAGAGAGGACAACATCACTGCCAGCGATCGCGTCCTCTCTCAATGCTACAATAAATTTACAAAATCATTGAATTAAAAAGTTAATCACTGAAAATTTTCTAGGATTTTTGCGCTAATTAACTATCTCCATATGAATCAAGAGAACCCTACTCAAACGCCTAACAAAGAGCTATCAGAACAACCTCTATCAATTTCTGATTCAGGTAATACCAATCTTGATCAGGAACATCGTTTTCAGCAAGATGCTCTTGATGCTCGCCATAGAAGATGGAGAATGAATAGTGTAATTGCCCTATCAGCTATTGGCATTATTTTTGTTTTCTTTCTCTGTTGGCAAACATTAAATGATCCTCGATCTAGTCCGAATGATAAAAGATGGGCAACCGCCTTTGTTACTTCAGTGGTTGCTGGCAGTGTCGGTTTTTTGACAGGCAAAGCAGTTTCTTAGTTGAAAAGATTAAAGCAATGCCAAGAAAAGCTAATTTAGCCAATCACTATAGTACTCAAGAGTCAAAGAAAAAGTATTTAAAAAACTTATATACTACTGCTTAAATATAGCTTTTTTTAGTATTAAGATTCATCTACTTAAGTCGAATAGGATGCAGGAATTGATTCAGAAAAAGAGATTCTGATTAAGAATAAGAAGAGGTTGACATTTATCCGTAATTTGCGATAGTTTTTTCCTATAAAAAATGTTGTAGTGCATGTGCATTATAAATATAAATTAGATAGCAGTCGGTATTCAATATAGTAATTTGATGAGCAGTATACGTGCGCGTCTTGTAGCTCAGATACTTCGCGTCCTGATCCGACGCCGTGATTGGGGCCCACCCGAGTCCATGGCACGTCGTGCTCGACGTTTGTTTGGCACGCCGCGCCCCCTCCGACGCTTAAATTTGGCTGGTGTCACCGTAACACCTACCGAAACCGATCATCCGCTGGGCGAGTGGATAGTTCCGCTCGCATCAACTTGTCGAACCATCCTATACCTGCACGGCGGCGCATACGTTTCGTGTTCGCCCTCAACTCATCGGCCGATTACAGCGGCCCTAGCTCGGCTCACACCCGCTAGAGTCTTTGCGTCCGCGTATCGGTTAGCCCCGGAGTTTCCATACCCGGCCGCGCTCGACGACGCAGAAGCAGCGTACCGATGGTTAATCAACAGCGGCGTCTCTCATCACGACATTGCCTTGGCAGGTGACTCCGCAGGGGGCGGACTAGCCCTAGCGCTTTTGCTTCGTATTCGAGATAAAGGTCTAGCGTCACCTGCCTGTGCCGTGCTTTTCTCCCCTGCCACGGACCTGACGGGGAGCGGTGCTTCAGTGACCAACAATGACGGAAGGTGTGCCATGCTCAGATCGGAGAATATCCAAGCGTTCGCCCGTTGTTATGCTCGACCGGACGAATGGCGCGAAGCAGGCGCATCTCCGCTGTTTGGCCGGTTAGATGGGCTTCCCCCGCTACATATGCAGGTCGGTGACACAGAGATCCTTCTCGACGACGCGAAGCGGGTACATGATAAGGTTCAGTCTTCCGGTGGAGATAGCGAGTTGGTGGTATCTGCTGGCGTCTTTCACAGCTGGCAAATGCTCGACGGCTTTGTGCCGGAGGCTCGAAGTTCGCTACAGCAGGCCGCCGATTTTATCTCAGCTAAAGTTGACATGCCCGCTGCCTAACAAGGTGTATGACACATTATTGACAATGCTGCTTTCAAGCAATGTCTTAAAGTTTATCCGTAGCACTGCACTATATCTTGAAACTAGGATCTAGAATCTTTGGGACTTGACCAAATGTCATGAATCCCCGACCTATTAGCAATTAGCAATTAGCAAAATTTTAAGCTCCCACGAAAATATCATTACGAGTTAAGTTAGGATTATTCCCAAAGTTGGCAATAAGCACTTGATTACCCGAACCATTGCCATCAGCATCAAAGAATAAATTACCGTTATTGGCATTATAAATAAAGCGATCGCTGCCATCAGTTGCAGCCGAACCAACTCTAAACCGAGCCGCAGTTAAGAACCCACTGCTTAAACCACTACCAAAACCAGCAGCCGAAACAATCAAAAAGTCGGTGCCACTCTCGAAATCACTAATTACATCAGGACCCTCATTGGGACTAGCAATAAAGAAAATATCACTGGCGGCTCCGCCAACTAAAGTATCTTGATCATCATTACCGATTAAAATATCTCGACCAGCACCACCAACTAACGAATCATCCCCAGCTCCGCCAATCAAGGTGTCATTATCGCTGCCACCATTGAGAACATCATTGCCACTAGCCCCAAAAAGACTATCTAAACCTTGTTCCCCGTTGATCGTATCATCACCTTGAAGTCCGAATAGGGTGTCATTACCACCTCGTCCCAACATGCGATCATCAGCCGTTGTTCCTTCAAGACTATCATTACCACCAGTGCCAACAATATCACCAGGATCGGGATCTGGGTCAGGATCAGGATCAGGGTCGTTATCCCCGTCAACCACAAAAATGTCATTACGAGATAAGTTCGGAGTATTCGTTAAAGTTGCGACTAGTAACTGATTCCCTGAGCCATTGCCATCAGCATCAAAGAATAAATTACCGTTATTGGCATTATAAATAAAGCGATCGCTGCTATCAGTTGCACCCGAACCAACCCTAAACTGAGCCGCAGTTAAGAATCCATCGCTTAATCCACCGCCAAAACCAGAACCAGAAACAATAATAAAGTCCGTTCCAGCCTCGAAGTCGCGAATCTCATCACCGCGATCGCCAATAGTAGAATAGAAGAAAGTATCACTGTCTCCACCACCAATGAGAATATCTTCACCCGCATTACCACTTAAAGTATCTCGACCTATCCCTCCACCTATAGTGTCTGCACCCTGACGACCTGATAAAACATCATTGCCTCCTCGCCCGAGAATGCGATCGTCACCATTTGTGCCTTGAAGATTATCATTACCTGCTGTCCCAACTATTTCATTAGGATTAGGATCAGGATCTGGATCGGGGTCGGGGTCAGGATCTGGATCTGGATTACCCCCATTACCAATGAGGGTCCCGTCTTCTCTAATTGTAATAATTTGATTCACATCCACATCATTGAACGCCAGAGTAGTTCCTGAGCGAAAACTAACTTCAATTCTGTCGATAATTTCATCTTGACCTAGACCAAAATGCAATCTTTGGGAATTTTGGGCAAAGGCATGGACGCCCCCATTTTGCTCTCGCAGTTGAGTCAGTCCTCCAGAGGTTACTCTAACTTGAGAACCCACAGCATCAATGTTTGAAGTAATTCCTTCGAGGTCAATTTGGAGCCAGTTGTTGTTATTATTTCCTCGATTACGGAACAATTGCGAAGGACTAGATAAATAAGTCTTCCGAGGAGATTTCACGATGGTGGAACCAGCAAAAATATCTAAATTGCCATCATTATCATAATCAGCCGTCGCCAGACGAGAACCCATATTAAAGTCGAGATGTACTGGGCCCAAAGCTCCCCCTGCTGCTCCACCAGCCATTTCAACAATCTCAAAAGTACCATCGCCTTGATTTTCATAAAGAACATTCGGTTGATTGCGACTAATATAACTATTAGCTACATAAATATCAATATCTTTGTCATTGTCAAAATCACCAGCAACTGCTGATTGAGATAGCGTCGGAGTGGTAAATCCCGCAGCGTTGGAGTTGTTAATAAACTGACCTTGAGAATTGTTTAACCATAATTGATCGGTTAAAGCTCGGCTATTAACATTGGGATTGTTAAAGTTGATCGGACTAACATTATTGACTTCTTGAGTCGATTCAACAATGGCACGAAAAATTTCTGACTGAGAGGAAGATAAACGTACTTGCCAAGTTTGATTATTGGGATTGTAGCTAATATAAAGTCCCCTAGCCGAGCGATTGCCCCTTAAACCTGTGATGCCAGGACTATTCGGGTTGAGAACTAAACTCGGACGATTGGGATTATTAACTAACAGATTAACCGAAGTTGCCGTATCAGTATTGGAGAAAGCTGCTAGTTCTGCTGCGGTGGGATTGCGTCCGGCCGAACCGATAAAGATTTGTGAGGCATTCAGATTGGGTTCTCGTTCAAACAAATCAATGATATCGATCGCGATTTGACCACTGGTTTGAAAACTAAAACCAATTTCTTGTCCCCGATTGAGCAAATCTGCCCCTAGAATATTGCTGCCACTTTTAAAGACACTAGGCTCGACATTATTCTGAGCCACATCAGAACGAGTCAGAAAAAAATCATTATCGCCATCGTTATCAAAATCGGCAATAATCGAGTCTCTAGCAGAAGTCCGATTAAAAAAATCTGCGGTGATACTACTAGGCTGATCAGAAGTTAGAGGAAAATTAAACTGGTCAGTAATTTCGTTTAAGACGCCATTGGAAATATCAAAAACTGCGATCGGATATTCAAAAGTCCCCTGAATTACAATCTCTAACTGCCCATCTCCCGTCAAATCACCTAATTGGGCATAGCGAGAACCACCAGGAATATTTAGGCTTTGAGGTGCGGCGAATCTGCCATTGGCTAATTGCCGAAAATAGGTATTGGGGCCTTGTCCATCATTGCGCAAGGCCACTAGTTGAATCATGTCCAATCGTCCATCGTCATTCACATCAACCCAAAGGGAAGAACGACTACGGGCGATCGAATTCACTACATTGCGATCTGCGGCTTGGTTAGTTAGAGTGCCATTATTGTTAATAAAAAACAGATTAGGCTGTCCGTTACTGGTTTGTCCTAGCTCACCACCACCAGAAGTTAGGACATCGAAATCACCATCATTATCAAAATCAGCCCAGGTTGTGCCGTGGGTATCTCCACCACTTCCTTGACGCCAATCTTCGGTGAAAATATTGGTAAAACTGCCATCGCCATCATTGATATATAAAGCAGGAAATTTCCCTGTGGGATTTTGGGGCGTAGCATCGTTATGACCATGTCCACTAATCCAAAGATCTAATAAATCATCATTATTAAAATCTACCCAAGCGACACTAAAAGCTTCATCTCCGCGATGCCTTGACCAAACAATTCCCGAGGCATTAGTTACATTTTGAAATGAATTTTGATTAAGCACCATAATGATTTCATTTTGTTAAAAATAGATTGCTTACTGGAGTAATGAGTAATGAGTAATGGGTAATGAGTAAATTAATATTTGTGTTGCTATATTTATCTAAATAAGATATTTTTAAAATTAATATAAATCGCCTTATCTTGCATTCACAATCATAATACTTTAAGTTTACTTTCTGATCAAAATAATGTTACATAAGTATCAAATTCATAA
>JBCCYD010000211.1:0-10184 GCA_039190385.1 Cyanobacteria bacterium P01_F01_bin.143
GAAATAAATATTATGTCTAATAGTCAATTACCAGAAGATAATTCTTTAATCAGTAATAATAACGATATTAATATTGTTGAAAAAGTTATTTTTGCCAATAGTTTAGAGCAAGAAGGACGAATTGACGAAGCGATCGCAGCCTATGAAGAAATTATCGATTTAGATCAAGGCGGAACCTATGGGAATGTAGCACAACAGGCTCTGGATAATTTAAGAATTTCTGCTGTTTCCTCAGAATTCGTGACAGAGAATGTAGGAGCAATCGTAGGGGAAGATCCGACAATTCTTAATGTAGAAAGCCCTATTGCTCAATCAAAACCTAATCGTCCAGAATTACTCAGTTTTTTCTCTAATTTGCCTATTCGGCGTAAACAATTTACCACAGTTCTGGCTACCCAATTATTCTCCGTATTAGGAGTTGTCGGAGTAGGAGCTTTGCTGATTATCAATACAGGAAAAAATCAGCTATTACAACAGGCAAGTTCTGAGTTAGAAGTTGCCAAAATTAACTATGGAATTAAAATTAACCAAATGGGATTTGGTTTTGCAGGTCAAGCAGATAATAAAATTTTAATTGACGCAGCAGCCAGTAAAAAACCGAGTTCTGCCGCTAAATTAGTTCTAATTCGGGAGACTTGGAAAAGAAAGATTGAATTTGCGACTTTAGTCGATGAGAATGCGAAGATAATCAGTAATGCTGGTGTGGATCGTTATGGAGAAAAATTCGATCCCCAAGGATTAGTTACTCAAGCATTAAAAAATGATCGTCAAATTAAAAGTACAGAAACTATTTCTTACCAGGATCTCTTAGCCGAAAGTCCCCGTTTTACAGAGTTAATCTTAAGGGAACAAGAAAGAACTGCTAGTGAGCAAGATATTTTATTAGTTCGTTATACGGTTACTCCTGTAAAGGATGCTGGAGGAATTAAACTTGGAGCTTTGATTTCTGGTGATATTGTAAAAGCCCCAATTGTTACCAAAACATTAGAATCATTTAAAGGCGGTTATAGTGGGGTTTATCAAATTGACTCCAAAGGAAAATTTAAACAAGCAGTTTCTCAGGTGCAAACAAAAGATGGCAGGATTAAATCGCAACTGATTGCTGATATTTCGCTAATTGAACAAGCAGTAGATCAAAATAAAATTGTCACAGGAAGCACAAAAATTAACGGCAAAACCTATACTTTGGCAGCTCAATCCATATCAAATTATGCAGGAAGACCGATCGCGGTGTTGATACGAGGAACAGCTCATGATAGTCTTAATGCTTTGATTACTAATAGTTTGGCTATTCAGGGTGCCGTATTATTAGTGGTGGTTGCCATTAGTGGTGCGATCGCAAATTATTTGGGCAATGAGATCTCCCAACCGATTGAAAAATTGCAACGCATGGCTCAAGACTTTGCTTCTGGAGATCGCAAAATTAGAGCAAAAATAAAATCTCAAGATGAAATTGGTAAATTAACCAAAACCTTTAACCGCATGGCAGATAGCATTGTCGCTTCGGAAAAAGAATTAATGAGAATTTCTGAAGAACAACAATCAGAAGCCGAACAACAACGTCAAGCCAAAGAAAACCTCCAACAAGAAGTAATGAATCTTCTGTTAGAAATTGAAGGAGCACAACGAGGAGATTTAACAGTTAAAGCCATAATGACAGAAGGTGTAGTCGGCTCGATCGCAGATGCCTTTAACTCCACTATTAGTAAATTACGAGACTTAGTACTCAAAGTACAACAGGTCTCCAATGAAGTTAACGAACTCTCTCAAACTAGTGAAAACTCCGTAAGTCAGCTATCGACCAAAGCAGGAGATCAAGTAGAAGTAATCAATGTCACTTTAAATGAAATTTCCGCCATTAATAAATCCATTCAAGAAGTCGATAACTCAACACAAAAAGCTGCTGAAATCGCCAAAGTAGCGCGCAACGAAGCGCAAAAAGGTGATCACATTATGGAGCAAACTGTAGAAAGTATCGATAACATTAGATCTACAGTCGCAGGAACAACCAAGAAAGTTAAACAATTAGCCGAATCTTCCCAAGAAATTGCCCAAATTGTCGAAATTATTTCGGGAATATCGGAAAAAACTAACTTATTGGCCTTTAATGCTTCAATTGAGGCTTCTCGTGCTGGCGAACATGGCGAAGGCTTCCGAATTGTTGCCGAAGAAGTTCGCGGCTTAGCAGATCGAGTTACGGGCGCAACCAAAGATATTCAGCATTTGGTCACCAATATTCAAAAAGAAACCTCAGAAGTGTTGCAAGCTATGGAAGAAGGAAACGCTCAGGTAGTTTCTGGTACCGAATTAGTCAGAAAAACCAAACTAATTCTCAACAGTATTGTGACCACTAGTGAACAGATCGACGAACAATTACAATTTATCTCTTCTAATACCACTGAACAAAGTCAATCCTCTCAAGAAGTAAATCTCAAAATGGCTGGGGTGGCAGATATTACGGAAAATACTTCTACAGAAGCGAAAGATGTCGCTCAATCCTTACAAGAACTGGTAAAAGAAGCAGAAGTACTTCAATTATCGGTTGCTCAGTTCCGCGTAGAAGCTTAAATCTAAATTCTCTCTTGAGATTATTCCCCTTGGCGGAATTTTTGACTAGCGGTAACCTTTAGGACTTTTGACTTTTGATTTAATTATGAGCTTCCAATTAGACCCCAGCGTTCTTGCCAGTATTACCCAAGAAGCCCGTCAATGTTTTCTCGATGAAGATGCGCCAGAATATCTTCAAACTCTAATTGAGGGTTTACAGGAACGGGATCACGCTCCCGATTTCATCTCATTATTGCGGGCTGCTCATTCTCTTAAGGGCGGGGCTGGCTTAGCGGGCATTCCTAGTTTGCAAGAATTGGCTCATAAGTTAGAAGATGTCCTTACATCATTAGAACAAGGTGAGGTTAGCCAAACTGATTGGGCTTGGGATTTGGTTGCCCAGGCGATCGATGAAACGTCTTTTGTTTTAACTCAAGCAAGAACCGTTGCCGAAGTGGTAGTAAATCCTGAGCTGATCGCTACCTTAGAGGCTTTTAATCAAGGTAATTTGCCCAAAGATCAGAGCCAAGATTCCCCAACGCCCCAGGAAAATTCAATCAACGATCTGGTCATTAAAACCTTAAATGAGGATTTAGAAACTCAACTGGCAGAGATAGAAGAGTTAGATCAAGATTTACCCGCTGAGATTATTAGCCAGGCATTAGCGAATTTTTACGATGAATGTTTATTTTTAAGCGAAACCTTAAATCTACCTTGGTTGACAGAAATCATCTCCGTTGCCCAAACTATTGTTGCTGATGCCGAAGTTGCTGATGCTTTACGAAGCACTCAAGAAATTATTGTTGAAATTAGAAAGCAACGAGATTTATATTTAACCCAATCTTCCAACTCAGACCAAGTAGCAGAGTCATCTGATTCAACCAATAATACTTTTGTGATTAATGCGTTGAATGAAGATCTCGAAAGCCAACTAAGAGAAATAGAAGAATTGGATCAAGATTTGCCCGCTGAGATTATTAGCCAGGGATTAGCTAATTTTTACGACGAATGTTTATTTTTAAGCGAAACCTTAGATCTACCTTGGCTGACAGAAATTATCTCCATTGCCCAAACTTTTGCTGCTGATGCCGAAGTTGCTGATGCTTTACAAAGTACTCAAGAAATTATTGTCGAAATTAGGAAGCAACGAGATTTATATTTAACTCAATCTTCTGAGTTAGACCAAACAGCAGAACCGCCTGATTCAACCAATTATGACTTTATTGTTAATGCTTTAAATAATGAGCTTGAACAACAATTCATAGAAATCGAGGAGTTGAATGAAAATTTACCCGATGATACTATTGTTGACTATTTAGCCGATTTTTATGAAAAATGTTTATTTTTAAGTGAAACTTTAGATCTACCCTGGATTGCCGCTAAAATTTCTTCATTAGAATCAGTTTTGGAGGTCTTTCCCCCATTTCAGGTTTTATTTATCGCCAAAGAAATTATTACAGAATTGCGATCGCAAAGAGCGGAATATCTCCAAGCAATTATCAACGCTGAAGCTGAAGCTGAAGAGAAAGCCTTTTTCCCAGACTCGGATGATGAGGAAGCTACTTCTTCCATATTCAAATTTAATCAATCTAATTCGACAACTAAGATTAACAAAACGAAAACTCAACTGAGGATTCCTCTGCAAAATATTGAGAATATGACCAATAATGTTGAGGAGCTGATGATTATCGAGGCCAGACTCAATTTAGGACAAGAACAATTACAACAAGCTCAAAAACGACTCCAAAAACTTAATAGTCAATTTGAGCCAATTCGTGAACAAGTACAAATCTTCTATAATCAGTTAGCTATTGATGGAACAGGGCTGGGTATAGCAACAATAAACTCTCCATCGTCCCAGCGAGCAAACGATTTTGATTCTCTAGAATTGGATCGCTATACCGAACTCCACGGCAGTTTACAATCGTTTCAAGAATTGATGCTGCAAATTCAAGAAACTCATCGTGATATTGAATTGATTAATCGCAATTGTTTTGAGAATTTAGAACAAGTGAGAAAAAATCTTGGCGGTCTTCATGATACTGTCACAGAATCTCGTCTAGTTCGGTTCGACATTTTAGCCAAAAGATTTATTCCCCAAATTCATTCTCTGAATCGTCGTTACAACAAATCAGTGGTGTTAGAAATCCAAGGAGAAGATACTTTAATTGACCAAATATTGTTAGATCAGTTGCAAACGCCTCTAACTCATCTTTTAAATAATGCTTTTGATCACGGAATTGAATCTACGGTCGAACGTATTAGTAATGGCAAATCAGAAACTGCTCATATTATATTACAAGCGATCGTTAAAAATAATCAATTACAGATATCTTTACAAGATGATGGTCGGGGAATTAATTTAAATAAGATTCATCAAAAAGCCGTAACAAAAGGCATTTGTAACTCTGAGGCCAAATTTGAGGATTTCACTCGTCAAGAGATGCTGACTTGGATTTTTCAGCCAGATTTTTCTACGGCCGAGCAAGTGAGTGAAATTTCTGGCAGAGGAATGGGCATGGACATTGTCAGGAGTCAAATTCTGAAATTACGCGGCAGCCTAGAAATAGATACGAAACTGAACCAGGGAACCAACTTCATTCTGAAATTACCACTAAATATTAGTCTAGTCTCTTTGCTAGTTGTTCAATTACAAAATCGGCTGATGGCCATTCCTAGTAGCAGTATTCGAGAAACTCTACTCTATGGAGAGTTACCTATTGTTGATCATGAAAATCCCACCATAATATGGCAAGAACAGGAGATTCCCCTGGCTTCGATTGAGAATCTTCTGCCCTGTCCGAGGGAGCCGATTACTGTGGGTAGACCAAAAGTGGGAATTATTTTGGAGGCGAGCTTTGGCTATTTTGCGATCGCGGTAGATAGTTTAGTCTCGGCAGAAGATCTAATTATTAAACCTTTTGATGATACGATTCCCGTCCCCAACTATCTAGCAGGTTGTACCATCCTGGGAACGGGAGAAGTCGTCCCCGTTATTTTGCCTCAAGGTTTTGAACTTGCTAACTTAAAAGCTATGGCTGCTCCTCCGCAATCTTCTAATCAAGACCAGAAGAAGGTGTCGACTATTATGGTGGCAGAAGATTCGGTGGCAACTCGCAAACTATTGGAAAAAATCTTTACCTCTGTTGGCTGCAAAGTTATTGTTTGTCGTGATGGACAAGAAGCGATCGAACAATTTGCCCTTCATTATGAAGAAATATCGTTGGTAATCTCCGATGTCGAAATGCCCAGACGTAATGGGTTTGAACTTCTTGAATCAATTAGAACCCACTCTGAAGGTAAGGATATCCCAGTGATTATGGCAACTTCGAGAACAGGCGATCGCCATCGACAGAAAGCCCAAAAGTTAGGAGCCAATGACTATCTAGGAAAACCAATTCAACCACAGGAACTCTTAAATACCATTACACCATTTATCAGTTAACAGTTATCAGTTATCAGTTAAAAGCAATACCGATAATTTTAATGATTTACTTGCATTTGCTATCTGTGCCAGCTTGTAGTCTGTGTTAGTATCTGTGTAAATTTATCATTCTTTGGGAACATGGGTAAGGTTCTAGTGCTAAATGCTTCCTATGAGCCGCTAAACATAACTAGTTGGCGAAGAGCAGTTGTCCTACTTTTAAAAGGCAAAGCCGAACAACTCGAACATAAAAATCAGTTTCTCTATTCTAATTTTCCTTTGCCAACGGTAATTCGTCTACTTTATTATGTGAGAATTCCGTACAAAGAAATCCCTCTAACTCGGCGTAATGTCCTAGAACGCGACTACAATACTTGTCAATATTGCAGACTCAAAGGAGATCAACTAACCTTAGACCATATAATGCCCCGTTCTCGTGGAGGAAAAGATACCTGGGAAAATCTAGTAGCAGCTTGTGTTCGTTGTAATGTCAAAAAAGGCAATCGTACCCCCAAAGAAGCCAAAATGGACTTAATTCGCCAACCCCGCAAACCCCATAGTAGTCTGTATTTCGAGCTGATTAAACATACCCAAGGCGATCGCAATCAAGAATGGAAGAAATACGCGATCGGCATCTAACAATAATATAGGAACTAGGCACGATATCACCCCATAATCTAGATACAGCATGATAGACTCATACAACTTAATATAACAAAATCCTAAATATCATAATCTTTACCCTGTAATATCGGTAATTCGGGAATTATCAACAGATCTAAAAAATGGCCTCTAATATATCTACTTCTTCTTCTAAAAATAATCATCGGGAAAAAAAGCATCCCCGACCTAATATGGGTATCGTTGATACTTCCTCTAAAGAAGAAAATTTTCTAGAAATTGATGGTGAGGGAAATTTTGATCTGGTAACGAAAAAGCTCCAAATCGTTTTAGGTAAACATCAAGGAGAACGTCAGATTGTAGTGATCCAAGACTTTCCCGATCCTGATGCCCTCTCTAGTGCCTGGGCTTATAAATTAATAGCGGAAAAATATAATATTGATTGCGATATTGTTTATGGAGGAATCCTCTCTCATCAGGAAAATGTCGCTTTAGTCAAGCTAACCCATTTGCCAAGCAAGCGCATGAGCGCCGAATCCCTGAGAAATGAAGATTTATCCGTTTATCAAGGAGTGGTCTTAGTAGATAGTCAAGGTACCAACAGCCAATTATATTCAGTTGTCGAGCAGGCAAAGATTCCTCTAATTGCGATTATCGATCATCATACTAAACAAAAAGATTTGGATGCTGAGTTCATCGATTTACGCCCTCAAACTCGTTCTACCGCTACGATATTAACTCAATATATTCAGCAGGGATTGCTTAATTTCAACAGCAGCAATCAACAACATACCCAATGTGCTACCGCTTTGATGCATGGCTTACGCTCCGATACTAATTGCCTAATGCAAGCACAACAAGAAGATTTCTTGGCAGCAGCATATTTAAGTCGTTTCTACGATTCCCAACTTCTAAATGCAGTTCTACAATCGGCTCGTTCTCGAAGAGTGATGGATGTGATTGAAAGAGCCCTGAGCAACCGTACTATTCAAAATAATTTCTCACTTTCTGGAGTTGGTTATTTACGTTATGACGATCGAGACGCCATTCCTCAAGCGGCAGATTTTTTAGTGACCGAAGAAGATATTCATACCGCAGTAGTTTATGGAATCGTTCATGATGAAGATAATGATATTGAATTAGTTATTGGTTCTCTCCGAACGGCAAAAATTACGCTAGATCCTGATGAGTTTATCAAAGAAGCTTTTGGCAAGGATATTCAGGGAAGATATTTTGGTGGTGGACGATATATGGCTGGCGGGTTTGAAATTCCCATCGGATTTTTAGGCAGTTTTAATGATAATTCTGATTATGCCAAGATGAAATGGGAAGTATTTGCTCAGCAAATTCAACAAAAGTTACTCCGCTTGGTGAATCCAGATAACAATTTGACTTTAAATAAAAAACTCACAAGTGGTTAAGCAAGTAGCTAATCAGCAGGAAAAGATTCCTTGGTGGCACAATCGAATAGTAATAAATGTTCTAGGCCAATTGGCTGTTTTGGCTATAGTTATTGCTATCGTAATTTTTCTGGGCAATAACTTAGTTAATAATTTGCAGCGTCTTGGCTTGAATTTTGGCTTCGAGTTTCTCTCGCGCACAGCATCTTTCCCGATCGCGAATCCCATTATTCCTTACAGCCCAACTGATCCTTATGCCAAAGCCATTTTGGTAGGATTACTCAATTCGCTCCAGGTAATGTTTTTTGGGATTATTCTGGCGACCATTCTTGGCGTCATTGTAGGAATGGGTCGCCTCTCAGATAATTGGCTAGTACGCCAAATGTCCGCAATTCATATTGAAACTTTCAGGAATACGCCATTATTGTTACAACTATTTTTCTGGTATTTTGTGGTTTTTCTGCAACTTCCAAAAATTGATAATCCGATCGCTGTTGGGGGAAAACTGTTTCTAACTAATCGTGGCCTCGATATTCCTTGGTTTCAAGCGACATCCCAAACCTGGCTAGCTTTAGCCTTGATTCTTGCTGCAATTATTGTGGCGATCGCGTTATGGAAAAAGAGAATGGCTGTTATCGAATCGGGAAAATCTGCGGTGATTTGGTTTAATCTATTTTGGTTAAACGCGATCTCAGCTATCCTGATTTTCATCTTCGCGATCGATTGGAATATTCCCCAATTTGATGGCACATCTATTACTGGTGGAGTTAATTTATCTCCAGAATTTGCTGCTTTATTAATTGGCTTAAGTATCTATACCTCGGCATTTATCGCTGAAGTAGTCAGAGCTGGTATTCAATCAGTCAGTCAAGGACAATGGGAAGCGGCAAAAGCTTTGGGTCTCAAACCAATTTCGGTAATGCAATTGATAATTTTTCCCCAGGCTTTACGAGTTATGATTCCGCCTTTGACTAGTGAATTTCTTAATTTAGCCAAGAATTCTAGTTTAGCTATTGCGATCGGCTATAAAGATATTTATTCTGTTTCTCGTACGATTTCAGAACAAGCATCAAAATCTATAGAAATGTTGATTATTGTGATGCTGACTTACCTAATAATTAATTTAATTATTTCCTTGATGATGAATTTCTTAAATTCTTCTGTGCAAATTAAAGAAAGATAAATCGATAAATTGTAAGTAGCAAATTAATGAAGAACTTAGAACCCAAAATTCATCTGGAAAATCTGATAAAAATTTATGGAGATAAACCTCGTACAGCACTAAATTTATTTCGAGAAGGCAAAACCCGAGATGAAATTTTAGAATTAACAAATCAAGTTATCAGTATTGCAGATATTTCTCTGAGGATTAATCAAGGAGAATTATTTGTGATTATGGGATTATCTGGTTCAGGAAAATCAACTCTAGTTCGCTGCATTAATCGTTTGATTAAACCTACGAGTGGTCATATATATATTGATGGTGAAGATATTGCCCATGTTTCTGAGCCAAGAATGCGAGAGCTTCGTTTAAAGAAAATATCGATGGTATTTCAACAATTTGGACTATTTCCCCATAAAACAGTGGTGGAAAATGTGGAATATGGTTTGAAAATACGAGGTATTGACAAAAAAAAGCGTCGACAAAAAGCCATAGAAACTTTAGCGATCGTCGGTTTGGAGCAATGGGCAGATTATTTACCTGATTCTTTGAGTGGTGGCATGAAACAAAGAGTAGGTTTAGCTAGAGCCTTAGCTACAGATGCTGAAATTTTATTGATGGATGAACCTTTTAGTGCGCTGGATCCTCTGATTCGGCGGGAGATGCAGGCCGAATTACTCCGTCTACAAAAAGAACTCCACAAAACGATTATTTTTATTAGCCATGATGTCCATGAAGCTTTTAAGATTGGCGATCGCATTGCTGTAATGAAAGATGGAAAAATAGTTCAAGTTGGTACTTCTAAAGAAATTATCACCAAACCGGCTAATGATTATATTCGCGCTTTTCTTCAAGATATCTATGACGCTAGAAATATCATGCAATAGTGCTATTCAAAAGTGGGTTTATCGTGATCAGGCGAAGGCTGGCACTGCGTGGCCCGCGAAGCGGATCTCTTCGAGATCGCATTGCATTCGTTAATCTTTCAAATAAATACTTCTGCTTCGTAGATATTCATTGGAATCCATAA
>JBCCYD010000212.1:0-10156 GCA_039190385.1 Cyanobacteria bacterium P01_F01_bin.143
AAAAAACCTGTGCCAATAATCGAGATGAATTAGAAAAACTTGGGTTATATTATCCATTATTTGAATTAGATGATAAAGTTATTACAAATCATTCAATTCCATTTGTTAGCTTGTTCAAAAATAGACCAGAAGAATATCATGCAAATATTCGAATGGAAGTAGATGTAAGTGAAATCAATAAAAAATACGAAGAACAATTAAATCAGATATTAAATCAAAAATATACAAAAATTGTCATATCAGGCGAGGGTATTTCTAGTCTATCAGAATCAGAACTTGATAAAGCAATAACCAAAATACAATCCTATGGTTATGGAGTGCGTTTGGTTATATTTATAAGACCTCCTTTATCTTTTATAAATAGTGCGATTCAGCAAAAGATAAAAGGGGGACATTATATTGAGTCTCTTAATATAAGCTCAACTATAGATGTAATAAGCAAAATTGAATCTGTTTTCCCTGAAACAGAATTTTTCTCCTTTACAGATGCATGTCAGCATAAATATGGCCCAGTAGGCTATTTCTTGCAAATAATTGGAGTTGATGATTTTTCAAATTTAGAGTTTTCCCGTTCTAATGATTCTATATCAGCTCAAGTAACCAGATTAATTTCTTTTATCAATCAAGAACAACCTTTTTTTACTAAAGATATAAAAAAGAATCCCTTTAGAAGAAACGCAGATACCAGGAAATTTTGGAGAATAGAAGGAGATAAATTTCAAGCTAATCAAAATGAAATGAAGAAATTTGAGTCACAAATCAACAAAGATAATCAATACTTATTAAGTAGATTTGGAGCTTCATTTTGTGATAATAAAACATTTGCGCAAATAAAAACACAATCAAATAAATGGTCTGATGGGCAGTTAAAACAATTAAAGCAAATCATATCTAAGGTAGATGAAAATATAAAGCTAATAGCATATGATTATTTTAAAAATATAATCTGTTTAGATAAGCAGGAATTATCCCATATTTTTTTGGAAAATAACCAAAATTGTGTGACTCCAAAAACTGAATCAACTAAGTCTAAAGAATATTCCAAAGTTCATCTTCAAGAAAGACCTCAACTTAGCAAAGAAGTCAAATTTGATGAAGCAATTGAACAATACACCGAAGAACTCCGAGATAATCCCAATTGTTCATCAGCCCTGATAGGATTGGCAGAAATTTACGAGAACAGAAAGGAATACGAACAAGCGATCGCTTACTATCAGCAGATTATTAAAATTAAACCCCAGCACAGTTTGTTCTATGCAAAACTTGGCAGGTTGATGACAATTCAAGGTAATATTCCTGAAGCGATCATTGCCTACCAGAAAGCAATTAAGATAAGAGCTGACTTACCAGCATGGGTTTACCTTGGATTAGGAAAGGCTCTGATGGAAAATCAAGAGCTAGATGATGCGATCTCTATTTACCAAAAAGCACTTGAGATTAGACCAAAGAATCAGGCTCTTTATCGCCTTGTAGAACAATCTCAGGCTTTAAAGCAACAAGGAGAGCTATATCTACATATATGGAACAGTCTGAATCAAACTAACTTTGATAATTTTGATGATTCTCAAATCTCTTATCCTAAAAAAATCGACCGTGAACTAGCGCATCAGTACTTTAGTAGTCAAAGCAAGTGTAAAACATTTTACTTGAAACGCCTAAGCCAAGAGGATAAGCAATTTATTCAAGATTCTGGGCTATCACTAACTTACTTAGAGTTAAATTTACAGAAGCTGATTAGAAAAGAAGGAGTTTCTGAGCAAGAATTAAACTTTTCTAGTCACCATATAGAACGCCAGCTTTCCCTAGTAGAAGAAAATCGCATATTTGCAATTTGTCCTACTACTGGAACAACTGTTGCCTCACAATTCTCATTATTTTTAAGTCCTCGTTATTGCTTCTATCGCTTTGTAGGCCATGAAGTATTTTACTTGTTTAGTGACTTTAAAAATGATTGCCTATATTTTCCCGATCGAGAACTGATCTTTGCAACAAGCAAAGACAAAATCAAGAAATCAGTAATTAATGACTTCAAGGGTTATTTTGTAAGTAATTGGGAAAAGATCGGGCTATATTTGAGAAATAGCAAGAAAGTCAAAACCGTCGCGATAGTAGGCCTAAATAAGATAAGTACTGCTCATGCTATCTGGGATGATTTATCGGGAATTCAAATGTTGTTTGATAATGGAAAATTAGACAAGATAGATAAATTCCTGGTTTTTGACGGTCCAGAATTCTACGGTGGCATTGATGAAATTTTTCCCGAAATCAATTCCAAAAAAGTTAAACGTCTTCCAAGATCAAAGCTTAAAAATGAGATTATGAAGAATAACTATTTTGGGCTCAGATTAAGTGAACATTTTGTTAGGGATAGTCTAGCCAAGCGAATATATCAAGTATCTGTGAAGAAATGTTCTTCAGACTTGCTGGCAGAAGTAGAAGCAGTGAAGAAGAATTTCTTTCCACTGCTGTGGGTTAATTTTCGAATAGGGAAAAGAACTTGGCTGTCTCAAGTAGAAGGTATAGCTAATATTCTCAAAAATCTATCAAGTAATTTCCCAAAGTTGGGAGTCGTATTTGATGGAATTTCTGTTGTGGATATACATGGGAATTTGTTAATCAATCCTAATCAGGAAGAAAGCATCAAGAAAGAAAAGAATACTCTCAGCCAAATTCAATCTCTTCTGCCCCAAGAAATTAAAGTTTACGATACTATTGGTTGTCCAATGTATGAATCAATTGTTTGGGCTCATGCTATTGACTTGTATATGGCACCTTTAGGAGGCGGACTAGCAAAAGTTGTATCCATTGCCAACAAGCCAGGTGTATTGCATGCGAATAAGTATCTACTCAAAACAAGACCCTTACTTTATTCAAAATTACGAGAGCACAGTGCTTTATCAGTTTTAGTTAACGAGCAAGATGTTATGGATGCCCCAGATGACCAATTTACTAAAAAAACAGAACTTGATAGAAGCTACGATTGTGATTGGCGAAGTATTTATGAAAAAGTTCTTAAGCTAGCGTCATCGCTAAAAAGGGATTGAGAGATTGATCGCAAGAACAAGTCGATGTATCAAATTATTATTTTCTAAATTTTATGATCTTTGTTTCTCACCGCGGACTATGGAAAACCGAGTCAGAGCAAAACACTCTAGATGCCTTAACACTATCACTTATGAAAAGATTTGGCTGCGAATTAGACATACGCACTCAAAATGGCCAATTAGTCATTAGTCATGATATACCAACAGAAGCTCCTTGTCTGCTTTTAGAAGAGGTATTTCAATCCTATAAAAAGCTCAATAGTGATTCAGCGATCGCAATTAATATTAAAGCTGATGGATTACAATCAAAGCTTCTAAAGCTAATTAATAAGTATTCAATTACCAATTATTTTACCTTTGATATGTCTGTCCCTGATACCTTGGGATATCAAAAACATAAACTTAAATATTTCACTCGTCATAGTGAATACGAACCTCATCCTGCTTGTTACGAAAATGCAGTCGGAGTTTGGTTAGACTGCTTCAACAGTGATTGGTGGACAGTGAAAGATGTTGAAAGACATCTTAAAAAAGACAAGTTTGTTGTCCTAGTTTCGCCAGAATTGCATAAGCGAGAATACTCCCAAGCCTGGAAAACTTGGCGGGCTATTGAACAA
Organism: Cyanobacteria bacterium P01_F01_bin.143; assembly: GCA_039190385.1. Taxonomy (GTDB): domain Bacteria; phylum Cyanobacteriota; class Cyanobacteriia; order Cyanobacteriales; family Xenococcaceae; genus Xenococcus. The sequence goes on from JBCCYD010000212.1 coordinate 3,662, forward strand.
AAATACAAAACTAACAAATTGATGTTATGTACAGATTATCCAGAAGAAGCTCAGGAGTTTTTTAATGTCTCAAATTAAAGCTATTTTATTCGACATGGACGGAGTGTTGATTGATGCTAAAGACTGGCATTATGAAGCTCTTAACCAAGCCTTGGATTTATTCGGGATGAAAATCAATAGAGATGAGCATCTTTCTACCTTTGATGGCTTACCCACCAGGGAAAAACTAAAAATTCTCACTAAATCAAGAGGATTACCTAAATCTTTACATCAATTTCTCAATAATCTCAAACAAAAATGTACCGCAGAATTGACTTATTCTCGTTGCAAACCATTATTCCATCATCAATATGCCCTATCCTGTTTATCCCAAGAAGGATATCGTTTAGCAGTTTGTTCTAATTCAATTCGTAGCACAGTAGAATTGATGATGAAATTATCAGCACTGACAAATTATTTAGAATTTACCCTCTCTAACGAGGATGTAACCGAGGCTAAACCTAACCCAGAAATATATCAATTAGCTTGCCAAACCATGAAATTACAACCCTCTGAATGTTTGGTTGTGGAAGATAATGAAAAAGGGATTAAAGCAGCTCTAGACGCAGGCTGTCCTGTTATGTCGGTAGGGACAGTCAATGACGTAAACTACAGCAGAATTAAACAAAAAATTACCCAATTGGAGGTGGTATGAAATGAGGATATTAATTCCTTTAGCAGCTAGAAATCCATTTTTCCCCCCAGAGGAATTTCATTTTCCTCTGCCACTAATCGAAATTGATCGTATTCCCATCATTCAATTAGTAATTAACAATTTGTCAGCTATTAGTCCTGATATCGAATTCATTTTTGTTGTCTCAGCAGAAGAATGCCGTGTCTTTAGTCTTGATAATGTTTTCCGTTTAGTTACTAATCAAAGATGTAAGATTGTCGAATTGCCAGGACAAACAAAAGGCTCTCTCTGTTCTTGTTTGATGGCAATTGAGCATTTTAATGATGACCAGTCTCTAATTATTGCTAATCCTGATCAATTATTCGATTTAGATTTATCTAATGTCATTCAGAATTTTCAGAATCGCGATCTTGATGCAGGAGTCGTGAGCTTTGAAACCCTACATCCTAGATGGTCTTATATTCGTGTAGATGAAGCAAACCATATCATAGAGGCAGCCGCTCGAAAAGTTGTTAGTCGTCTAGGGATTGCTGGTCTGATTTATTTTGCTCGGGGTCAGGATTTTGCGTCGGCTGCTATGGAATCGATTAGTAATGGAGCAGCAGAGGATGGCTCGTATCATATTGCCTCAACCTTAAATGAATTCATCTTAAAAGGGATGAAACTAGGTCATTACCAAGTTCCTAAGGAGTTGTATCACAGTTTCTTTGTCCCCCAAAAAATCACTGAGTATGAAAGATTACTACAAAATAAGGCTTTAAACTTTATGCCGAAAATTCGTTCTTTTAGAACTCCTATTATTTTACCCAGGAAAAAGCTCGAATCCCCAGTAACTGTAGTAATCCCGATGGCAGGAATGGGAAGTCGCTTTGTTAAACAAGGATATGAAAAGCCAAAGCCATTTATCGATGTCCTAGGTAAAACGATGATTGAGCAGGTAATGGATAATCTGGCTATTCCTAGGGCAAAATATGTTTTATTAGCTCGTCGAGAGCATATTGAACAAGAGCCTGAGATTGTATCTCGTCTGCAAAAACGAGACAATGTGAAAATTTTACCTGTAGAGGAATTGACAGAAGGGACAGCTTGTACTGTTCTTTTAGCACGTCAAGAGATTGACTCGGAAGCACCATTGTTAATTGCTAATTGCGATCAACTAGTTGAGTTTCAATGTGCTGATTTTATTCGAGATTGTCTGGAGCGAGATTTGGATGGTTCGATTCTGGTGTTTAAAGATGCCGAGATGAATCCTAAATGGTCCTTTGCTCGCACTGATGCTAACGGCATGGTTCTGGAGGTGAAAGAAAAAGTCGCAATTTCTGATTTGGCGACAGTGGGAATTTACTTATTCTCGAAAGGTAATGATTTTATTACTTCGGCTTTGGATATGATTGTCCACAATGATCGAGTGAATGGGGAGTTTTATACCTGTCCAGCTTATAACTACGCTATTGCCAATGGCAAAAAAATTGGGGTCTTTGAGATTCCCTCAGAAGCAATGCATGGTCTAGGAACTCCAGAAGACTTAGAATCAGCTTTAATAAATAATGCAGTAGATTTAGTTTTAAAAGCTAATTCTTTTCTGCAAAATAATCTAGTAACCGAAGTTGTGAAATAAGGCTATATGATCTGTCTTTTATAGAAGTAATCATAAGTTAGAAACAAGTAAAAATCTATTAAATTATTCTTTTTGGAGAAGACTAATGGTACAAAGTAAACCACAACAATTCGATAACTCATTAAAACTTGAATTGGGAACTGCACAATATATTTATGATGCTTTTAATAATTTTATTTTTAGCTCTGATACTAGAGTTTTAGGCAAACTATTGGCGAGGGCGTTTCTATTTTCTCAAGTAAAAGATGTACCTGGAGACATAGTAGAATGTGGTGTCTTCAAAGGTTCAGGGGTATTGACTTGGCTCAAACTGAAAAAAATATTTGTTCCTAATGCTTTCAAGAAAGTCATTGGGTTTGACTATTTTGATACCAATTCTTTACTAAATTCTTTGTCTGGAAATGACAAAGTTCGGATGACCGAACTTTTTGGAGAAAGACACTATGAACATGATGGCGCGGCAACAAGGTTTCTTGAGGAAAAAATTGCCTTAGCTGGCTTTAGCAAAACTGATTATGAATTAGTTAAAGGTGATATTTCGCAGACAGCGCCTGAATTTGCTGACCAAAGACCAGGATTTAGAATTTCTTTGTTGTATATTGACCTAGATATTGAGAAGCCTACTTACGATACTTTAAGTGCATTGTGGGATCGCTTGTCGATTGGCGGTATCGTTGCTTTTGATGAATATGCTGTTCACCAATGGTCAGAAGCAACAGGAGCAGATCGATTTTTCCAAGATAAAAATATTCAGATCAAAACCACTACTGACTATTTTTGCCCTATAGCTTATGTGGTTAAGGGTTCATGATTTCTATCGTACCTTTAGCTGGCCCAGATTTTGTTCATCCAACTCTGGGTATTAAGCCATTAATGCCCTTTGATGGAGAGCCACTATTACGCAAAGTCGTTACTTCTCGGCCTTGGTGGCGTAGTGGCGATTTGCAACCAGAGGGCTTGATTTTTGTTCTGCGAGATCTGCCAGAAACAACTCAGATGCTTAATCATCTCGATGATTGGTTTCCTGGTGCACAAAAAGTCGTGCTCTCTAGTTTAACTAGTGGAGCCTTGATGTCAGCCCTGGCTGGGGTTTCTTTAGTGAAGGATTTTGATCTGCCATTATGTGTGGATTTAGTGGATATACTCTATGAGACCCCAGAGTTGATAGTAGATCAGTTTCGGACTAATCAAAATCTTGGAGGGGTTGTCCCTTATTTTTCCTCTCAGGAACCTTGTTATAGCTATTTTGAGCTTAATAGGGAAGGGATGGTAACAAAAGCTGTGGAGAAGCAGGTTATTTCCTCCTATGCTTCAGCTGGAACCTATTTTTTTCGGGATGCGGCTACATATTTGAATGCGGTGGCATTTTCCTTACGTCATATTAAAGAGTTGTCAGTACAGAGATGTTTATTTGTCTGTCCAGCAATGAATTATCTCGTTAGTGCAGCTCAGCAAGTAAAACCTATTCAGGTAAGCAATGTAAGGTCTATTAGTAAAATATTTCATACGCGAGTAAAAGAAAATGATTGACAAATGCCTTGTTTGTGGGTCTACTAACCTAAAAGAAGTTTTTCATGCTACTAGAGTCCCTCTTTCTCCTAATGCTCCCATTGATGAGGCGGATTTTGCTTCGGAAATGTTTGTTGAGTTAAACATCGTGCAATGTCAGCAATGCTCTCTCATCTACAACCAGGCTTTTGAGCCATCAATGATTGAAAAAATCTATACGAAGAATTATTCTTCAGGAATTCCTAATTCACCCAAAGTACTTCGGCGGTATCAAGAAATTATTGATAGTGCTATTTTGCCAGAAAATATCAAAAGCCAATGTGTTGTGGAGATTGGGGCAAGTGATTTCACATTTTCAGAAATGATGATTGATCGAGGAGCCAGTGAAGTAATTGCTTTTGAACCTTCAGATCTTTTTCAAGCAACCAACCCCCTAATTCACCATATAAATACCTTCTTTGATCCAGAAAAAATTCCTGTAGCCCCTGAGAAGATCGATTTAATTGTGATGCGCCATGTGTTAGAACATGTGCCTGATCCTCTAGAAACTATCGAACAGTTGGCTTCATTTGCGAAATTAGGAGCAAAATTATACATTGAGGTTCCTAATTCAGAAGATATTATCAAAAACAATCGGTTTTATGATTTTTTCTATGAGCATGTAACCTACTTTAACCCCAAGTTATTAACAAAGTTATTAGAGGATTTTGGTTTTATAACTTGCTCAGTAACTTCTTTGGTTGATGGTCAGCATTTTGGCATACTTTGCGAAAAAACGGATTTTTCTCAGACAAAATTATCGCAAACTAGCCTAGAAGATACTATTCAAGCTATTGAAGGGTTTGCCTCTTATACAGAAGAGTTTCTTAAAGAATTACAAAAGGTTATTAATTCTTATGATGAAGTTGCAATTTATGGAGCGGGCAATCATGGGCTTGGGGTCGTTTCCTTACTAGAACTTGACGAGCGAAGTATAGAGTGTTTTTTGGACGCTAATCAGATGAAGGCCGGAAAATATTCTCCAAAAACCCACATTCCAATTATGCAGCCAAAGAAAGATAATTTACAGGAGTTCGATGCGGTAGTTATCATTGCGCCTCTTCATCAGGATGAAATTGCTTGTGAATTAAGTAGTAAGTTTGGCTTCACAAAAGACCTTTGGGTAACCTACCCAGATCTATCCAAAATTTCTTAATTAAATTTTTACAAGGAAAATTAATTATGCACAGTAGTGAAAAAATAACGAAGGTCAAAGCTCTCTTTCTCGAAGGAAATCAACTCAGGAAAGAAGATCAACTTGCTGAGGCGATCAAGAAATATTCTGAAGCACTCCAAGCAAAACCAAACTACTTACCAGCTTTGAATCACTTGGCAAGAATTTACGAGACTAGAAACGAATATGAAAAAGCGAGAAGATATTACCAGCTTGCAATTGAACAAAATCCGAAAAAAGCTACCGCCCATGCTAATTTAGCGAAGGTGCTGCTGAACCAAGACCAGATTCAGGAGTCAATTGATGCTTATAAGAAAGCTATCAGTCTAGAATCTAATCTGCCAGAATATGTCTACATTGATTTTGGAGATGCTCTTAACAAAAATGGTCAAACAGCTGAAGCGATAACTGCACATAAAAAAGCTATTAAAATAAAATCTCAAGATCCTCAGTTTCGTCTAAGGGATTACTGGATAAATCATGATCTTAAGCTAATTTTTTGTGCTATTCCCAAGAATGCCAATACTCTCTTCAAAACAATGTTAGTAGAGTATAGTCAGAATTCTGCTGAATATAAAAAGGGAAATCTGAATGTTCATCAATATTTTAGCGAGAATAAAGACTTTGAAGAAGAGTTTGCTCTCAAAGATATTTCCTATCTTGATAACCCAGAATATTTTAAATTTGTTATCTTGAGAAATCCTTTTAGGAGATTAGTTAGTGGTTATATAAATAAGTTTGTAAGCCCTATTGTGGAATCTATGAGGAGAAAGAAGAAGTTTACTCCCACAAAGCCAATTTCAGCACAAGGAAAAATAATTAGAGAAGTGTCTGAGTTTCTAGGAATAGAGCCAGATTTTGAGAAATCAGTAACATTTGATCAGTTTATACGTTATTTGTCGAGAACAGAAGATGTAAAGTTGAATATTCATTGGCGTCCACAACATACTTTCTTAGGTTTAGGCTTATTCAAGTTCAAATATGACTTTATCGGTAAGTTTGAAGAGTTGAATTTAGTGATCGAACATTTAGAAAAAAAGTTTGATATCCAAGTGAATAAAAATGTAATGGGCAAATCGCACATCACAAATTATAAAGAATTTACTAACAGCGGTGACTTCTGTCATAAATATCCTATAGATTTTCTAGAACTAGAGGGGGTTCCTAGTTCTAATCAATTGTATACGCCAGAACTAGAAGCATTAGTAAGAGTAAGATACGCCGAAGATATTGCTTTGTACGAGCGTGAGTTTAATGTTACCCCTAGACCTTGAATTAGTGTTTTTCTTGTTATGAGTTATTCACAGGGAAAATATAAATATAAAGAACAAATTATAAAATTGGAAAGTAGTAAAATAATTACTTTATGCTATAAAAGTGATGCCACTATAGGAAATTATTTTCCAACAAAATGTATCAGTTTATAGAGAGTTCTTCCGTAATTTCAAAGAAATAAATTTCCCAAAAAATGTTAGTAAGTTT
>JBCCYD010000213.1:0-10060 GCA_039190385.1 Cyanobacteria bacterium P01_F01_bin.143
AAACGGCTACATCCTTCTTCCCATCTTTCTTTAGAGACTTATGGGTAAAGCATAGGCTATATGATGGGGAGCAGTATCTGATTCAAAAAGATTACAATATTGCCCTAACTGAGGGGCTAAAACTAATCGATCCTCAGCCCTTAAAAAGACAACCGATTAAGGTATTAGCAGCAGGAACAACTAGAGCCGAGATCGGGTTTCTAGAAATTCCTAAATTAGAAGAAGAATTAAAATTTATTGGGGAGCTTTTCCCGGATTCTCAAGTAAAAGACGAATTGAATTTAGAAGAAGAATTAATAAATTTCATTATTAAGCTTTTCCCGGATTCTCAAGTCTTGTCTAATGACCGATTTATTCTTGCTAATCTTCATAAAAAATTAGAAGCAGAATATTACCCTATTGTTCATGTACAGTTAACAGCCTATAATCAATTTGGTTCAACATCTGATCAAACTTTTATTTTAAGTGGTAGTGATTTAGAGGATGATTTAACAATTAATGTGAAACAATTCGACGATTTGCGTAGGATTAGTCGAGTTATCATCAACCGCCAATCTCAACGCATTGAACTGTTAGTTCTCAGCGATGTTAACTTCGCTCAAGAAGATACCCAAGCGGTTCGTGAATTAGAATCTCGCGCCCAGAGTATGATTGCTCCTTTATGGGATGCCAATGATGAGGCTACAGTTGAATTAATGAGATATTTCTATCAAAATTTATCTCAAAATCAAGATATTAGTAAAGCAGAAGCTTTGCGGAATGCTCAATTAAAATTATTACAAAATCCTAACTATAGCCATCCTTATTATTGGGCTCCTTTTGTCCTGATTGGCAATTGGCTGTAAAATTCAATATTCTTAGTTTCAATATTAAATAATTTGCAATGCATCGCGATAAGCAATTACCGCTTCTGTTTGATTATCATAATTAATAAACTGACTGAGCAAAACTAAATCTAAATTTGGGAAAAACTCACTCTTCTCAATTTTTTGATACTCTTCTTCCTTGAGACGATATAAACTAAATTGATTATTTTGCCAAAACCAAACCTCTGTCGCACCCAATCCCTTATAGACAGATAACTTATCGATCCCACCACTAGTAATCGCAATTTCGATCGCGATATCAGGAACATCCCTTAATTCTCCCAAGCAGTAACATTCATCTGGTTCCAATCCTCTTTGTTTTGCCTCTTTGCGAAAAGTTGTATTTCCATAACCATTGAGAGTAATCCTTTTCTCTACAGCATACATTTCCAGCAAACGAGCAATAATCGTTTTGAGTCGTTCATGTTCTGAAGATGTACCCATAATTTCTAATGTTCCCTCAAGAAAAGTCATCCGCAACCCAGGAAATTTATCCATAGATAGGTTAACTAAACTGTTGTAGTCTTCCCAGGTGACATTGTAGAGAGTGATTTTCTCCTCGGGTTTGGGTAACTCAGTGCGATCTAGAAGTTGCATAAATATATTGTCTCTATATTCATTACCTTGATTATATTGTCTCTATCTTTCAGCGATAAAGATTTGTTAGTTTTTTAAACTAATATCAGCAATAATCGGCAAATGATCTGACCAAATCAACTCTCCCACAACAAAACTTTCCAAGTGAAAATGACCAGTAAAAATCAAATGGTCGATCGCGAAAAAAGGCAAGACAGACAACCACGACTTCCTTCCAAGAAAACGCTCTCTACTATGAGAACAATCATTAGTCTGAGTCATCAATTTTTTAAAAACAGATTCTTTGATGTCAGTATTAAAATCTCCGATCGCAATTACAGAATTAGTTTCCTGATTAATCAATTTAGCCAACTGCTCAAGCTGCCGATTCCTCAGCGCAGACTTTTTCAAAGTAATCGGAGCCATCAGATGTAACCCAAAAACAGTTATTCCTGAATCTAATTCAACTTTAATTTGTGGTCGCCCAGCAAAACTTTCACTGTCTATAATTTCACTATGACTAATAGGAAAACGACTCAAAACACAAAGAGTCATTTGTTTATTGGTCGCCACCTGGATAAAAGTAAAATTTTCTTTTGAAGCATATTCCCTGAGCCAATCAACTAAACTTGGTTTAACTTCTTGCAAGACGAGGATGTCAGCATCGAGTTGCCCTAACTTCGAGATCGTCTGCTTTTGCCAAGGATTGTAACACCAGAGATTAGCACTAAGAATTCGCATCTTCATTTTTTTCAATCACAATATAGATACATGCGATCGCGCAAAGCGCTGATTATAAAATTTAATTGAGCTATCATTTTCCAAGTATACTCATGGGCTTATTCCCTTTAAATTAATCCATAAATGAACATAATCTATTGTCAGTAATGAAACCAAGCTACACCATACATAAGAATTTTCGCCTGCCAATGGGTTTTCCTCCTGAATTTTTTGATTCAGGCTTAGCATATCAAGCCCAACCAGGAGACACATTTATTGTCGCTTATCCTAAATGTGGGACAACCTGGACTCAGCATATTCTCTGGATGTTGCACCATGATGGAAAACCATTGCCCTTGGGAAAAAATATTAACTTGGAACTGCCCCATCTAGAAGAAGTAGGAGGTGAATTTGTGGCATCTTTGCCTCAACCTCGCTTTATCAAAACCCATTTTCCTTACGATTTGACACCCCATAATTCCCAGGCAAAATATATTTATGTAGCGCGTAATCCTTTTGATTGTGCCGTTTCTTTCTATTATCATACTCAGGGATTTGTCAACCATTATAATTTTGCAGAAGGGACTTTTGATCAGTTTTTTGAATGCTTCATGGCTGGAGAAGTAGACTGGGGTGATTATTTCGATCATTTGATTCCCTGGGCTCAGCATAAAAATGATCCTAATGTGCTTTTTCTAACCTATGAATCGATGAAAAGTAATCCCCAAGCTGCCATTATTGACCTAGCCAAGTTTTTGGGTTCTACCTATGCTAAAAAAGTCGAAAATCACCAGATATTAGAAAATATTCTTGAACATACCAGTTTTTCTCGCATGAGTCGGGATCAAAGTCGTTGGACTAGTCAGCGCCCAGATCATTTGACACCATTCATTCGTAAAGGAGAGGTGGGAGATTGGAAATCACATTTCTCTGTTGAACAAACTCAGCGATTAACTCAAAAATTTAAGACTATGACTAAAAATACCCCAGCAGCAACCCTTTGGACTAATTTTGATTGATGCTTATATATTTAATAAAACGTTTCTTAATTGCAATAGTTACGCTTCTAGCCATCAGCCTGATTATTTTCACCATTTTGGCCTTGGCTCCTGGAGATCCTTTAGGCGAATTTGCCTCTAATCCAGCAATTACTGCAGAAATACGAGAGAATATTCGTCAATCATTAGGTCTAGATCAACCAGCATATATTCGTTATTTTAAATGGCTAGGTAATTTTTTAACTGGCGATTTGGGTTATTCTTTTACTTCTCGCAGTCCTGTTTCGGGAATTTTATTACAGCGTTTGCCGACAACTTTGGCTGTAGTTGGTTCGGCTTATATTTTGGGTTTATTAATTGCTTTTCCTTTGGGTATTATCTCGGCTTTAAAACGCAATTCTGCGATCGATCAAATTATCACTACGATCGCTTTTATCGGGTTTTCTATTCCCACTTTCTTTACCGGATTACTCTTTATTATTATTTTTAGCGTCAAATTAAATTGGTTACCTTTTATCTATGACAGTACTTTAGAAGTTAATAGCTGGTGGAGTTTTTGGGCACAAGTTAAACAATCAATCATGCCGATCGCGGTTTTAGCTTTGTATCAATCGGCTATCTTAATGCGATTTATTCGTTCGGCTGTAGCAGAAGAATTGTCGCAAGAATATGTGCGGACTGCTCTAGCAAAAGGTTTAAGTTATTTTGCTGTAGTGAAAAAGCATATTTTACGCAATGCCATGATTCCTGTGGTGACTTTAATCGCGATCGATATTCCGGCTATTTTTACTGGAGCCTTGGTCACAGAACAAGTGTTTCGGGTTCCGGGAATTGGGGCTTTGTTAATTGAATCAATTTACCGTAGTGATACTCCAGTGGTTATGGCGATCGCGTTTATCTATGGCATTCTCATTGTGCTTTTCAACTTAATTGCAGATCTGCTTTACTCTTTTCTAGATCCTCGAATTACAATTAATAATTAATTTTTTAGCATTGCTGATTTAGAATATACCTATTTTCAAAATAATTACAGACATGTCTACATTGAATATTTCCCTTCCCGAATCAATGCAGGAATTTATAAATCATCAAATCAAACAAGGTGGATATAGTACGGCCAGTGATTATATTCGTGATTTAATTCAACAAGACCAGGAAAAAACAGAAAAAAAACAAGTTGAACAACTGTTACTAGAAGGTTTAAATAGTGGGAAGAAGATAGAAGTGACAGACGATTGGTGGTCTCACAAAAAAGCGACACTAGTACAAAGTTTAGATAAATCCGAATCATGACTAGACGTATTTTAATTACGCCAAAAGCTAGTCAGGATATAGATAGAGCATTTGAATATGTCGCACGAAATAACCAACAAGCTGCATTGCGTTTCTTTGATGCTACCAGACAAACTATTGCCAAATTAGCAGTAAGTCCAGGAAAAGGTAGCTTGTTTGAGATAAATAATTCTCGTTTAGATGGGTTGCGTAAATGGCAAGTTAAAGGCTTTGAGAAGTATTTAATTTTTTATCTTTATGATGAACAAATATTAACAGTAATTAGAATTATCCACGCCAATCGTAATTTACCCAATATTTTGACAAAAGAGTGAAAAAAATGGGGAGTTTTGATTCAGCAAAATGAATTAACTAACTTCTCAATCCTACTCCAATAAAAAGCGATCGCCCTTGCTGAAGCAATCGCTATGGTCTAAATACTTTCTCAATAAAGCATAAGAAAATAAAATCGCCAAGATCTATGAAGTGACGATTACGCTGTTAACTTTCTTTAACCTAAATGTTCCGACAGTCGCAAAGCCAGTCCTGCAAGTGTCCGCACAGGGTTCGCAGCCGTGCTGATAGGCATTATCGACATATCACAAACATATAGCCCAGCAGTTCCTCGAACTTTAAGATTTTCGTCTACAACTGATTCGAGATTGAAGGTGCTGTTCCGATTCTGCTTCCAGGGCATTCTTAGAGTGCCGCAAGCATGATGTACGGTGCCCCAGCCGAAAGGCCATTGTTTATTGTTCCCACCACCATATTCACCAGTGATCCATTCGAGATCATTGAATTCGTTGAAGACGCGATCTCTAGTTTGATTGAGTAGAGCAAAAAATTCGTCATTACTCTTCGTCCAGCCTGCGATCGCCGGGAAACGAGACTGTAACAAATCATCTAAGTCGGAAAAGCGCTTAAATAATACATCAGGTACGTAATTATCATTCGGTTCAGAAAGAATACCATTCTGATCATCTAAGCAATTAGCAAAACTGAATTTAATGTCTACACGAGTTTTACTTGTATCATCAACTTCTGGTTCGGCAGAGAGATCGTTATTTCTGAGGTGCCAATATTCATGGTTAACGTTCATTTCAATATTGAAGGGAAAACTCACATGACCATTGGCATCGCGATTGCCACGTGAGTAAAAGATAACTTTGGCATGATCACTACGACTCAAAGAAATTCTGGGACTATTACCCAAAGACGAAACATAAGCTTGAGACTCTCCTGTCACTGGATGATCTGTTAAGCCAAAGCCAACAAGCTCTTTGACTTGCTCTGGAAAACTTTGATAGACGTAGGAGCGATTAATGAGTTTGGGACTTTCGATAGAACCAGCGGCAATTATCACTTTAGGAGAATAAAAACTAACCTGCTCCCCTGTTACAGTATCAGTCGTTTTGACTTCATACCAGTCATCTGGTGTGTTTTCAATACTTTCAACAAAACTGTTGAGATTAATAAAAAGTCCATTGCCATTTTGATCGGCACCAGGTGTTAAGCCTACCTGATTGATCAGCAACTCGGCTGTATTGAAGACACCTGTTGATTCTGTAAAGAATTTATCACTCAGCGAACCATCCTCATTAAGATAGGGTTGATGGAGTGCTCGTGATGTTTGCTGGATCACAAAATCATTATTTAAATCACTTTTTTGGAAATGCTCGACTATCTCCTTTGCCTTATCTCCCAGTGAGATCGATTCATTCATGCGATCGCCTGCCAATTCGAGATACTTTGAATCTAGATCCTGGCGAACATTGTCTGGGAAGAATTCCAGTTCCCAGTCCTGAGCTTGGGGGATCAAACCTGACCAAAATACGGAACGTCCACCAAAAGCCAATTGGGGTTTTTCGCCGATAAAATGGCTGTTATCATCTATTGGGACAAAGTTGTCGACTCCAAAATGCCTAGCCACTGAACCATTAGGAATTCGGCTGATGTTATAGACATGTGTGGGATAAATGAAGGAACCAGCATCTAGAACAAGAATCCGACGGCTTTGGCCCAAACGATCTGCTAGATCATCAGCGAGAATTCCTCCTCCCATTCCAGAACCGATGACTATGAAATCAAAATCTTTATTTGTGCCGTCGTAGTCTCTAATTAAACGAGTGTGTGCTTGAGGCTCTTCGGACACCAAATTGGCATAATTATTTTGAAAAGGCATATTGAATTTTTGATATTCAGCTTATTGAACTCTAATTGCTAGAACAGAGATTTTGGGAGAGTTCTGCTAACAAATAAAATTGTCTCTATTCTTAACTACTCTAAATTGTAGCGTAATTAATTCTACCGTTACTGAGCTTAAGGAAATTTAAATGATTAGGCTAAATAGGGGAAATATTAGCAGTTAAAAACTAGTGATTACTACTTGAATTAATCTAAAGATTTGCTAATTTTTAGTATTTTGTTCATTTAATACATTTTGTCTGCTTATTTGTCGGTAATTAATACTAATAGCTAAGGCTAAATATCTTTAGCTCATAATCGGTAAATTAATTGCGAATTTGAAATGATATTAGGGGTAGCAAATGTATTTAACACCAAAAGAAATGGAACGGTTAACTATATTTACTGCTGCCGAAATTGCTCGTCGTCGCAAGGCTAAAGGCATTAAATTAAATGTACCAGAAGCGATCGCCTACATTACCGATGTCATGGTCGAAGGAGCAAGAGAAGATAAAACCGTAGCTCAATTAATGAGTGAAGGGGCAAGATTGCTCACAACCGATGATGTTTTGCCAGGAGTAGCAGAATTAATTCCTTTGATTCAGGTAGAAGCACATTTTCTCGATGGCACTAAATTAATCAGCATTCATAATCCTATTGGTTTACCGTAAACAATTAATCGTTACTTAATGAAAGATATGATTCCAGGTGAAATATTTTTTGCGGAAGATGAGCTTGAACTAAATGCTGGTAGAGAGAAAAAAACAATTTCTGTCGCTAATACTGGCGATCGCCCGATTCAAATTGGTTCTCATTTTCACTTTTTTGAAGTCAATCGCGCTTTAATCTTTGATCGAGCTGCGGCGTTTGGATTTCGTTTGGATATTCCTTCGGGAACGGCTGTCCGTTTTGAACCGGGGGATACCCAAGAAGCAAACTTGGTTGCCCTGGGAGGAAACAGACGAGTTATTGGACTCAACAATTTAACCAATGGTACCTTAGACGCTCGGGAAATGAAGGATATTGCGATCGCCAAGGCCCGAGATTCAGGTCATATATCTTAAAAAGTCTTTGTTCCTAAACTAATACCTACTACCCAAAAACCAGACCATGAGAATCAATCGCGAACGTTACGGAGAATTATTTGGTCCCACTAAAGGCGATCGCCTCCGTTTAGGAGATACCTCCATAATTATTGAAATTGAGGAAGATACGGGCGTTTATGGCGATGAATCTGTTTTTGGTGGAGGGAAAACTCTACGGGATGGCTTGGGTTTAGTCCCAGGAGTAACAGCAGCAGAAGGAGCATTAGATTTAGTTTTGACTAATGTCATTATTATGGATGCGGTGTTGGGAATCGTTAAAACCGATTTAGGCATTAAGGATGGCAAGATAGTGGGCATCGGAAAGTCAGGTAATCCCGATATCATGGATGGAGTAACACCCAATTTAATTGTTAGTGCTAATACAGATGTCCGTTCGGCTGAAGGGTTAATTGCTACGGCTGGCGGAATTGACGGTCATGTTCACTTTGATAGTGCGGGTTTATGTGCAGAGGCACTTTCTAGTGGCATTACGACTATGATTGGTGGCGGATTGGGGCCTGTTACTGTAGGAATCTGTTCCGGTGGGGCGCGGAATCTGGGAATAATGCTGCAAGCGACAGAAGCTTTTCCGATTAATTTTGGTTTTTTGGGGAAAGGAAGTTCTAGTTTACCTGCTAGTTTAATCGAACAGATCGAAGGTGGTGCGATCGGACTCAAGATACACGAAGATTGGGGTGCAATGCCTGCGGCGATAGATACTTGTCTGTCAGTGGCTGATGAATATGACTTTCAGGTTCAGTTACATACGGATACCCTTAACGAATCAGGTTATGTAGAGGATACGATGAATGCGATCGCAGGTCGGACAATTCATATGTATCACACTGAGGGCGCAGGCGGTGGTCATGCACCAGATATTCTCAAAGTCGCATCTTATCCTTATTGTTTGCCCTCTTCGACTAATCCCACTAATCCTTTTACAATTAATACCTTTGACGAGCATCTAGACATGGTGATGGTCTGCCATCATCTCAACCCCAGAGTTCCTGAAGATGTCGCTTTTGCTGAATCTCGTATTCGTGCCGAAACTATTGCCGCCGAAGATATCCTTCATGATATGGGGGCAATTTCTATGATGGGTTCTGATAGTCAAGGCATGGGACGCATCGCCGAAACAATCTGTCGTACTTGGCAATTAGCTTCTAAAATGAAAGATCAAAGGGGCATCTTACCAGAAGATAGCGATCGCAATGACAACCACAGAGCTTTACGTTACCTAGCAAAATATACTATTAATCCTGCTATCACCTATGGCATCGACAAGTATGTCGGCTCCCTCGAACCAGGGAAAATTGCTGATATTGTTTTGTGGCAACCTGGATTTTTTGGCATTAAACCAGAGTTGATTATCAAAGGTGGCTTTATCGCTTGGTCGCCAATGGGAGAGTCTAATGCTTCTTTGATGACCTGCGAGCCGATTATCTATCGACCTCAATGGAGTAGTTTTGGTATTGCCCCCCAAGCGACTTCTTTTTCCTTTATGACCCAAACAGCGATCGATAATGGTTTACGCGATCGCCTAGGATTACTTAAACCAGCTTTAGCTGTTAGGGGAACTCGATCTTTATCAAAGTCTGATTTTAATCGCAATAATGTTTGTCCTGATATTGACATCGATCCTGATACTTTTCGAGTTACGGTTGATGGAAAATTAGCAATGTGTGAACCAGTTGATCGCGTTCCTTTGGGAAGATTGTATATGTTTCGTTGAGGTGCGGCACAAAACCTTGATTCATGAGACTATTAGTATCTAATAATTGCTGACAATTGCTTCATTACATATAGTCCTTAAATTCTTCTAAAGATTCATCAAAATCATCAGACATTTCAATTAGTCCTTGAGTTCATAAAGTAAAAAGCTTTCTCTGTCTACGTTGTAGACTATTTTTCTCTGTCTACGTTGTAGACTATTTACTATAGATCATATTTAAGATTAGTAATGATAACCAACGAGATAATAGATTCTTTTTTAAGATGTGATTATAAGTCGTATCTACAATCAAATAAAATATTAGGCTGTAGGACGGACTATGAAATATTAGAAAGTGAGCTTCAGGATCTATACAAAAAACAGTTCTATAAAAAGCTTCGAGAATATCCTGAAAACCAAATATTGTCAGTTGATGACTTTCAAAAGAAAATTCAAGTTGAAAAAATTGCCTTTATCATTGCTCCTGCTCATTGGTCACAAGTTAAGGAATTAGGAAATTTGTCAAGGGGGAAGAAAAATCATGTGAAGCCCCGTATCCTCTGCCTTGAACAGGTTGCCGAGATCGAGGAGCACAAGATCGGCATCGGCCTCCAGAACGGCTTCGATGCTGAAGTCGCCCGCATAGGG
>JBCCYD010000214.1:0-10025 GCA_039190385.1 Cyanobacteria bacterium P01_F01_bin.143
AATAGTTTTTTGCAAGGAGCTTGGGCTTTACTAATGAGTCGCTACAGTGGTCAGGAAGATATAGTTTTTGGAGCCGTCACCTCCGGTCGTCCGACTACTTTAGCAAGAGCTGAATCGATGGTCGGGCTGTTTATCAATACAATGCCGATTAGGATACAAGTATCACCTGAAGAATCTCTGCTGCCTTGGCTGCATAAAATTCAAGAGTTTTTAGTTGAAGTAGGTCAATACGAATATTGCCCATTAATGAAAATTCAAGGATGGAGCGAAATTGCTAAGGGTTTTCCTCTGTTTGAGAGTCTCGTTATTTTTGAAAATTATGCGGTAGATGAGTCATTAAAACAAAACAATACAAATCTAGAGATCGAAAGTTCTCCTGGCTTTGAAAAGACTAATTATTCGATAACTTTGACTGTGGTTCCAGATCAGAAAATATTGCTCAGAATTCTTGTTAATGATACTAGTCGCTTTGATCACAATACCCTCTCTCAAATGTTAGGTCATTTGAAGAATTTGCTCGAAGACATGGTCGCAAATCAGCAGCAACGCATCGGTGATCTGGCAATTTTAACCGAAGCTGAACAACAAAAGTTATTAGTCGAGTGGAATGATACAGCAGTTCCCTACCCTCAAGAGAAGTGTATTCATCAGTTATTTGAAGCTCAGGTTGAGAAAACGACCGATGCGGTGGCAGTAGCATTTGAGAATGAGGAACTGAGTTATGGAGAACTCAATACTAGAGTTAATCAATTAGCTCATTATTTACGCTCACTAGGGGTTAAGCCAGATGTGTTGGTGGGAATTTGTGTTGAGCGTTCCTTAACTATGCTCATTGGCTTATTAGCCATTCTTAAAGCGGGAGGCAGTTATATTCCTCTTGACCCAAGCTATCCGAAAGAACGCTTATCCTATATTTTAAAGGACTCAAACGCCTCAGTTTTATTGACTCAAACATCGCTGTTAGAAATACTACCCGATAATCAAGCTAAATTAGTCTGTTGGGATAGGGATGAGGAACTGATTGCTCAGCAAAATCTAGAGAATCCAGATTTCTCGGTTACACCAGATAATCTTGCCTACATTATCTATACTTCTGGTTCGACAGGAAAACCCAAAGGGGTGCAGATTCTGCACTCCGCCTTGAGTAATTTTCTCCATTCAATGCAGGAAACCCCTGGCATAACAGCAGAAGATACTTTATTGGCTGTTACGACATATTCCTTTGATATTGCCGCCTTAGAATTATTTTTACCGATAATAACTGGAGCTCGCTTAGTGATTGCTAGTCGAGAAACCACTGTTGATGGAGAACAGCTATTAGGTAAACTACAAGAGTCGGGAGCGACGATAATGCAGGCCACTCCTGCGAGTTGGCAATTACTCCTGGCTGCAGGTTGGGCAGGGAAAAACAAGTTGAAAGTTCTTTGTGGAGGAGAAGCTTTACCGAGAAAGTTAGCTAATCAGTTGTTAGAGAGGGCGGGTTCAGTATGGAATATGTATGGGCCAACCGAAACGACGATTTGGTCGGCAGTAGCGCAAATTACCAATGAGAGTAAGATTATTTCGATTGGTAGAGCGATCGCCAATACCCAAATCCATATTTTAGATAAATATAATCAACTAGTTCCAATAGGAGTTACAGGAGAATTATGTATTGGTGGGGCAGGACTAGCAAAAGGATATTTAAATCGTCCTGATTTAACCACTGAGAAATTTATTCCTAATCCTTTTAATACTGATAACTCAAAGCTTTATAAAACCGGAGACTTGGCTCGTTATCTACCGAATGGAGAAATAGAGTGCCTGGGGCGAATTGATCATCAGGTGAAGTTAAGGGGATTTCGGATCGAATTGGGAGAGATTGAAACAGTAATTAGTCAAAATCCTGAGGTGGCCAAAGCTGTAGTTGCTATCCGGGAAGATGCGAAAAAGTATAAGCGTTTAGTTGCCTATATAATACCCCAAAAAGAACAATCGCTGACAATCGCTGAATTACGAGAGTTTCTGGCATCTAAACTACCTAATTACATGATTCCTAGCGCGATCGTTACCTTAGAGGTATTTCCCCTTACTCCTAATGGGAAAATTGACCGCAAAGATCTACCTGCACCAGAGATCACAAGATCTCAATTATCTCAGGAACTAGTGGAGCCTCGTAACGATATCGAACGCAAGTTAACCAAAATTTGGGTAGAAGTACTTGATGTAGATCTAGTAGGGATCAATGATAACTTTTTTGAGTTGGGTGGAGATTCGATTCTCGCCATTGTAGCTATTACCAAAGCTAATCAGGAGGATAATTTACAGCTAACCGTTAAGCAATTATTTCAACATCAAACAGTTGCTGAGTTGGCAACTGTTGCAGTGCCCAAAACAATCAATCAGATAGAGCAGAAGATTAGTGACACTAGTCCGAAAATAGAAAAAGAGCAACCTTCGAGGTTTTCCAAAGCAAATCTAGATCAACAAGACTTAGAGCGTTTTTTAGCAAAAGTAAAAAAAGGGAGTAACAATCAACAAAAATGAGAGAAGATATTCAAGATATATACCCATTATCTCCAATACAACAAGGTATTCTTTTTCACGGATTACATAATCCTGAAATGGCACTGTACCACATGCATAATGTCTATGTTTGTCAAGGGAATTTGAATATTGCAGCTTTTAAGCAGGCATTGCAGCTATTATCAGATGTCCATTCAGTATTGCGAACTAGCTTTTATTGGGAAGAATTAGATAACCCATTACAAGTTGTACATGAGCAAGTTGAAGTCTTATTAGAATATGATGATTGGCGGAAGATAGCGTCATCAGAACAGGAAAAGAAATTAAGATTACTTCTTAAAGAAGATCGTTCTCGTGGCTTTGATTTTTCTCAAGTACCTCTAATACGTCCAATTCTGATCCAAACAGGAGACGATACTTACTATTTTGTTTTTGTTTGGCATCTTATTATTATCGATGGCTGGTCTTTTCCCATCTTATTAGCAGACCTAGTGAGAATTTATGAAGCATTGTCTCAGAATCAAAATGTACCTCAACTACCTAAAAGCCATTTTGGAGAGTATATTGATTGGTTACAGCAGAAAAATACATCTAAATCTCAAGCCGAAGATTTTTGGCGAGAGCAACTAAAGGGGGTTAAACAGCCTACTCCTTTGCATAATTTATACTCACAGAATTTAGCCAATCAAGAAGAACGTTACGAAGACTTACAAATCAGTCTTTCAACCACAACGACTCAAAATCTTGAGATGTTAGCAAAGCAGAGTAGAACGACTATGAGTACTTTTGTTCAAGGAGCTTGGGGTATACTAACCAGTTACTATAGCGGTAAAAATAAGATTCTATACGGCTGTACTTTTTCTGGTCGTCCAGTAGATTTAAAAAACTCTGGGTTAATGATAGGGGAAATGGTAAACACTTTACCTGTAAATCTAGAAGTGGATCTCAATGATGAGCTATTACCGTGGCTCCAAAAATTGCAAATGAAATTAGTAGAAATTCGTGAGTATGAATACTTTCCCCTATTAGATATTCAGAAATGTAGCGAACTGCCAAGCAATCAATCTTTGTTCGATAGTTTTGTTGTCTTTGAAAACCAAAGAGACGATAAGCTGCTACAAGAATATAGCAGCTTGGATATCTATCCGTATATTAGCTCTTACAAAACCAACTATCCATTTACTATAGTTGGCTATCCTAGTTCTGAACTGACAATTGGAATTAATTACGATTTTAACCTTATTGATGCTTTAACCGTTACTAATATCTTAGAGCATTTCAAAATATTACTTGAAGGCATGGTAAGTAAGCCTCAAACAACTATTAATGAATTATTATTGCTGATAAATCAAAAAACACATCCTGATTTATTACTTCTGGAAAAGGAAATGTCTTTGAATTTTCAGTCTTGAGCAATTCACTAAAAAAAGTCACTTATCGTTTATTAAAAAACATCATCAATCCCAGCAAAAACAAAAAAATGAATCAGAAACAATATTCAGAAGACGTATTATCGCAAAAGATTTTTTGGCACAATAAACTATCAGCAGATATCCCAGAGACAAACTTTCCTTTAGACTATACAAGACCCTTAAAATATTTTAGTCAAGATAATTCATTTAGCTTTAGGCTATCTGATAATTTATCTCAAGCCATTATTAAGTTAGCACGAGGATCTTCTTTCTCAACTTATTGGATATTATTGTCGGCATTCAATATTTTGCTGCAAAGATATACTAGCAATGATGATGTTGTTGTGGGAATACCAAGGTATGGCAAGATTCAAAGTGAGCGTAGCAACTCCATTCTTCCTTTGCGTGTTGAAGTCGCACCGCAAATTTCATTCCAAGATTTCTTGTTTCAAGTCAAGGGTGAGATAATCAATATTTATAATCATCAAAATTGTAATCTTGACGAAATAATTCAACTACTAAAGATTCCTATAAGCTCCAATCGCTCGTCAATTTTTGATATCGTAGTTTTATTAGAAAATATTCATGATTCAATTAATTTAGAACAAATCAATAATGACATTACAATTTCTTTTTTAATTAAAAATAGAGTTATATTCGGCACCATAAAATATAAAGAAAACTTATTTAATAGTGAATCTATTGAGTTAATTGGCAACTGTTATTCTGACTTGTTGGAAACCCTTATTAAGAATATTGAAATTAAAATATCAGAAATTAATTTTTTACCAGATCAAGAACAACATAAATTACTAAAAGAATTTAATAATAATACCCAAGAATATCCTGTTACTCAAACAATTAATCAATTATTTGAGCAGCAAGTATTAAAAAGCCTCCACAATATAGCTGCGGTTCATCAAGGGGCTCAATTAACTTATCAACAACTAAATAAGAAAGCGAACCAGATTGCTAGACTATTGCGAAAGCTGGGAGTTAAAAAAGGTGATTTCGTTGGCATTTTCAAAGATCGTGATTTAAACTTTTTGCTTGCCGTTTTAGCTATTCATAAAGCTGGTGGTGCTTATGTGCCAATCGATAGTAATTATCCTGTCGATCGCATTACTTATATGCTGTCTAATAGCGAAGTCAAATATTTATTTACCGATGATTTATCATTAAGTATTTTAGAAGAAGCAATTCCCAGTTGTCAGCAATTATCATCAGTTATTTGTTTTGGAAATATAATTTCGGAACTTAATTCATTGGGCGATCGCGTAAAGATAAAAATCGCTCAAGAATCTGATTTTAGTAGTCTTTCCCCAGAGAATTTAGAACCAATTAATGATGCTGTAGACCCAGCTTATTTACTTTATACTTCCGGGTCAACAGGCTTACCGAAAGGAGCGATTGTCCGACATGATGGGGCAATTAATCATATCTATGCTCAATTTGATCAATTAGACTTAAACGATGAATTTACTTTTTTACAAAGCGCTCCCTCTTCTACCGATATTTCCGTCTGGCAATTTTTAGCACCGCTACTAATTGGCGGCAAAACGGTCATAGCTGATCTTGAAACCGTTGCGATGGGTGAAAAATTATTCGATGTCATCAAATCGGAAAAAATTACAGTTGTTGAGTTAGTACCAGCATTATTCAAAGTGTTATTTGATTATGCTTGGCAACTATCGATTCAGGAACGAGCATTACCGAATTTAAAATGGATGATGCTATCAGGTGAGACGATAGATGTTAAATTTTTAAATAAATGGTTTGAGCTTTACCCTAAGATCAAAATTGCTAATGCTTACGGACCAACCGAAGCTGCTGACGATATTACTCAGTTTATAGTTGAGGGGCCTGTTCCCGAAAACCACAGAGTAATTCCTATAGGCAAGCCATTAGCCAATTTGAATCTTTATATTGTCGATCAACAGATGAAGTTATTACCGATAGGTGCCCCTGGAGAAATTTGCGTATCGGGAATTGGGGTTGGTGATGGCTACTGGAAAAATGAAGCGAAAACTAAGCTAGCTTTTGTGCCCAATCCCTTCATCAGTAAACTGCATATCCCTAATAATCATCATCGAATTTATAAAACTGGTGATTTAGGCAGGTGGAGGACCGACGGCAACATAGAATTTCTAGGGCGGATCGATCATCAGGTGAAAATTCGCGGCTTTAGAATCGAATTAGGGGAAATCGAAGCTTGTTTGACTCAGCACTCAAATGTTCGCGAAGCTGTAGCTATAGTTAGAGAAGATGACCCTGGTGATAAGCGCTTAGTTGCCTATGCTGTCCCAATTTCTAAGTTGGCTGACGATGAATTTGCGAGTACAGAACTAATTGGGCAATTAAGGGATTTACTCAATGAAAAACTACCAGTCCATATGGTTCCTTCAGCAATTGTCCTGCTCGAAATATTACCCTTAGCTCCCAGTGGAAAAATAAACCGGAAAGCCTTACCCATACCAAATTTTCAGCAAGAATCAAAAGTAAATTTTGTGGCACCTCGCACTCCCACAGAGGAAATAGTTGTTGATATCTGGACTCAAGTATTAAAGCATGAACCGATAGGTATCCACGATAACTTCTTTAATTTGGGCGGACATTCTTTGCTGGCAACCCAAGTTATTGCGAAATTGCGCAGAGCGTTTGAGATTAAATTACCGTTACGCAGTTTATTTGATGCTCCTACGGTAGCTGAACTGGTAGAACATATCGAAGCATTACTTACTGTCCAACAACTACAGCCTGTTGCTAATGAGCCTATAGACCATAACCTGGAGGAGATAGAATTATGAAAAATAATACTATTAAAGAATTTTTAGCTGATCTTTCCCGTCTCGATGTCAAACTCTGGGTTGAAGATAATCGTTTGCGCTGTAGGGCACCCAAAGATGTGCTGACATTGCCGATTAAACAAGAGTTAGCCAAACGGAAAGAAGATATTATTGCTTTTATAAATCAAAATATTACAGCTTTAGTTACTGAAGAAAATTCTATTCAACCAGTCCCACGGGATGGGCAGTTACCGCTATCGTTTGCCCAACAAAGATTGTGGTTTATAGAGCAATTAACTAATGTTAGTCAAGTCTTTGATGTTCCTGTTGTTTGCTCCCTAAAAGGCTCGCTAGATATCCAAACTCTAGAAGATACAATTAACGAAATCATAAGGCGACATGAAGTATTAAGAACTAATTTTATCTCATTGGCAGGGCAGCCTGTTCCCATAATTCATCCTACTTTAAAGGCATCTTTGCCTGTAATTGATTTACAAGAATTACCGAAAGCAGAGCAAGAAATTGAGATTCAAAAAATTATTGATAGCGAATCTTCACGGCATTTTAACTTAGCTGAAGATCTCTTGTTTCGCTGCGTTTTGATTAAGTTAAGCGAAAAGGAACATATTGCATTATTGCTATTCCATCACATAATCACAGATGGCTGGTCGATAGGGAGATTCAATAAGGAATTAACAGCGATTTACGAAGCTTTCTCTCAAAATAAACCTTCACCATTACCAGAGTTGCCCATTCAATATGTAGATTTTGCTGTTTGGCAAAGACAGTATTTGCAAGGAAAAGTTTTAGACAACCTTCTGAGTTACTGGAAACAAAAATTAAGCGGAAATTTACCTGTGTTGCAATTGCCCACAGACTATCCGCGACCAGCAATTCAAACTTTTTCTGGCGCCAGGACATCATTTGTGCTCTCCGCAGGTTTGACCCGAAGGTTACAAACACTGAGTCGGAATGTAGATGTGACTCTTTTTATGACTTTATTGACAGCATTTAAAATACTGTTATATCGTTACAGTGGCCAGGATGACATCTTCGTGGGTTCCCCTATCGCTGGCCGAAATCAGGATGAAACTGAACCTCTTATTGGTTTTTTTGTAAACAATCTTTTGTTACGTAGTAATTTGAGTGGAAATCCTAGTTTTCAAGAACTACTAAAAGAGGTACGCAAGACAACATTAGATGCCTATGCACATCAGGATATACCTTTTGAGCTACTAGTGGATAAATTGCAACCAGAGCGTAATTTGAGTTATACGCCGCTGTTTCAAGTGATGTTCATACTTCATAATGTGCCGATATCTGATGTAATCATCTCTGACTTAACTTTTCAACATTTGGAAACTGGCGATGATCGCAATACGATGTTCGATTTAATATTCCACATAACCGAAATAGAAGAAGAATTATACGGAAGTTTTGACTACAACACTGATTTGTTTGAGCCAGCTACTATCTCTCGAATGGTGGAACATTTAGAGAATTTACTCACAGCTATGGTGACTAATCCTCAGCAGAGGTTAGCAGAGTTATCCTTATTAACCGAAGCTGAACAACATCAGTTGTTAGTCGAGTGGAATGATACAGAAGTTGTTTATCCTCAAGAGAAATGTATTCATCAGTTATTTGAAGCCCAAGTCGAGAAAACTCCCGATGCGGTGGCAGTAGTATTTGAAGAGCAAACACTGACCTATACAGAATTAAATACGAAAGCCAATCAACTAGCTCATTATCTTCAACAACTAGGAGTCAATCCAAATGTGTTAGTGGGAATTTGTGTTGAGCGCTCTTTGAGTATGCTCATTGGATTATTAGCGATCCTCAAAGCTGGAGGCACTTATATTCCTCTCGACCCTAACTATCCGAGCGAACGCTTATCATATATTCTAAAAAACTCTAATGCCTCAGTTTTACTAACTCAAGCATCTGTTTTAGAATCAATACCTGATAATCAAGCTCAAATAGTCTGTTGGGATAAAGATGAGGAACTGATTGCTCAACAAAACCCAGATAATCTAGATTGTCCCGTAACAGCAGATGATTTAGCTTATATTATCTATACTTCTGGTTCTACAGGCCAGCCCAAAGGAGTGCAGATTCCGCACTCAGCCTTGAGTAATTTTCTCCATTCAATGGAGGAAACCCCTGGCATAACAGCGGAAGATACTTTATTAGCTGTTACGACCTATTCGTTTGATATTGCTGCCTTAGAATTATTTTTACCGATCATAACTGGAGCTCGTTTAGTTATTGCTAGTCGGGAAACAGCGATGGATGGGGAACAGCTATTAGCCAAACTTCAAGATTGCCAAGCGACAGTGATGCAGGCAACCCCAGCGAGTTGGAAATTACTGCTTGCCGCAGGCTGGGCAGGAGAAAGCAAGTTGAAAGTTCTTTGTGGAGGAGAAGCTTTACCGAGAAAGTTAGCAGAGCAATTGCTAGAGCGAGCAGGTTCGGTATGGAATATGTATGGCCCGACCGAGACGACAATTTGGTCGGCAGTATCGCAAATTACCGATGAGAGTAAGATTATTTCCATTGGTCAGCCTATTGCCAATACTCAAATCCATATTTTAGATAGATATAATCAACTAGTTCCGGTGGGAGTAACAGGAGAATTATGTATTGGTGGAGCAGGACTGGCAAAAGGATATTTAAATCGTCCTGATTTAACAGCAGAAAAATTTATTTCTAATCCGGTTAAGACTAATAACTCAAAGCTTTATAAAACAGGAGATCTGGCTCGTTATTTACCTAATGGAGAAATAGAGTACTTGGGGCGAATTGACCATCAGGTGAAGCTAAGGGGATTTCGGATCGAACTGGGAGAGATTGAAACAGTAATCAGTCAATATCCTGCGGTAGCCGAAACTGTCGTTGCTGTTCGGGAAGATTTAGCGGATTCTCAATTCTTAGTGGCCTATCTAGTAGAGCAATCAGAAGCAACTGTAGCAATTTCTGGGTTAAGGGAATTTTTAGCAGATAAGTTGCCGAGCTATATGATTCCCGTAGCGTTTGTCACTTTAGAGAAACTCCCCCTGACTCCCAATGGCAAAGTAGATCGCAAAGCATTACCTGAACCGAGTAATCTTCGTAACTTAAGTAACGAATATATTCCCCCACGCAATGACACCGAAGCAAGCATTGTCAGTATCTGGCAGCAACTTCTCGAAACCCCAAAAATAGGAATAAGAGACAATTTCTTTGAAATAGGGGGTCATTCGCTGATCGCGACCCGGGTAATTTCTCAGATCAGGCAAACCTTTGGCGTAGAAACTCCCTTAAAAAGTATCTTTGAATATCC
>JBCCYD010000215.1:0-9977 GCA_039190385.1 Cyanobacteria bacterium P01_F01_bin.143
AAATCATCACCGCCATCAGTTACTTTAGTATCCCAACCTAAACCAACAAATATTTCTGCTAATCCAGGAGCGACTTTCTCAAGAGAGACTCTCTGTCCTTTTGCTAGACTTAATGGCATAATTAATCCTTTAAAGTAGATTCGAATTGACTAAAAAAAGAAAATATTCAATACATTGCAATATTTCCCATATTATATACATCTGGAATATCTTCTCAATAATTTAAGTGATTATCCTTAACACCATTTAATTGTCTGAAAAGACAAAATGTTTCTAAATTTTATCTTATCGACAATAAATTACTTCTAAAAAGTAAAGTTTATCTAAGCTAATAAGTTTCAACTTATGATGAGCAAAAGCTATTTTGCTAATTATCTTTTGAATATTTTTACTTTATGAATAATAACTCAACTGGGACTTTTAAGTTAGCTGATATCAACGGCAGTAACGGCTTAACAATTACTGGTCCTACCCCCGAATTTGTGAGCAGCTCAAGAACTCCTGTAGATACATTCGGTTTTCCCGTAAGTAATCTAGGAGATGTTAACGGTGATGGTTTTGATGATTTTATAGTCGCCGAACCCGACGCAGGGGATCCTCCTGAAGACCTTAGCGGATTTAGTAATCTTGATCTCATTAATAGAGCAGGAAAAAGCTATGTAATTTTTGGTAGTGATAATCTTGGTGCCACATTAAACTTGGCTAACCTAAATGCCAATCAAGGTTTTGTCATTGAAGGCGAAGCTGGTGGTGACCTCTCAGGAAGTGCCATTAGTAGTGCAGGCGATGTCAATGATGATGGATTAGATGATATTTTAATTGGCGCACCAAACGCCGATCCTGATGGCCGACTAAATGCAGGAACGACTTATGTAATTTTTGGTCAAACGAACATTGGTAGTTCGGGAACAATTGAATTATCAAATCTTGATAGCTCTGCCGGTGTAGCGATTAATGGGATCACTGGCGGAGATTTTGGTCGTGTTGGCACAAGAAGTACTGATATTTCAGGAGCAGACCAATCTGGAGGAGAGGTAAGTGATATCGGAGATATTAATGGCGATGGTTTTGCCGATATTATTATTGCCGCGCCAGGTGCTGGTGAAATAGTAGAGTTTAGTAACGGAGCCTTTAGTACAGATGGCACAGGAGAAGCTTACGTAATCTTCGGTGGCGCAAACATTGGTGATTCTGGGGACATTGAATTATCTTCTCTTGATGGCCGCAATGGTTTCCTAATTGAAGGAATTGATACTGGTGATAATTTAGGTTCTGCTGTTAGTGGAGCAGGTGATATTAATGGTGATGGTCTTGCTGACTTTATTATCAGTGCGCCTCGTGCTGGAGAAGAAGTAACACCCTATGGTGGTAATCAGGGGGAAACCTACGTTATTTTTGGCAGGAATAATATCGGTAACTCTGGAGCTTTTGACTTAACTGCTCTCAATGGCAATAATGGTTTTGTTGTTAACGGAATTCGCGAAAAAGACTATTCTGGCAATGCGGTAAGCAGTGCTGGAGATCTTAACGGTGATGGTTTCGAAGATATTATTGTCAGTTCACCTTTTGCTGGGGAAGAAACTATTGTTACCGATGGCTTTAGCTACTATGATCCTAAAGGAGAAGCCTATATTATCTTTGGTGGCACAGATGTCGGTAATTCGGTCGAAATCGAATTATCTTCTCTTAATGGAGAAAATGGGTTCCTTATCAGTGGAATCGACGGAAGAGATAGTTTAGGTGCTGCTGTTAGTAATGCTGGAGATGTTAATAATGATGGTTTTGATGACATTATTGTTGGTGCACCTGGAGCCGATCCTAACGGGGAAGCTGGTGCTGGAGAAACCTATCTAATCTTTGGCGGTTCTAATATTGGTAGTTCTGGAACATTAGATGTTTCTTCTCTTAATGGCACTAATGGAGTTGTTTTTGAAGGAATTGATGGAGATGAGCCAGATAATTTTGAAATCTTAAGTGATAACTCTGGAAGTTCTGTCAGTGGTTTAGGTGATATTAATAACGATGGTAGAGATGATTTAATTATCAGCGCACCCACTGCTGATCCTAATGGTGGTGCAGGGGAAGCTTATGTTATTTATGGCTTTGATGAATCTCCCTCCACTCCACCATCTCCTCCTTCTGAGACAATTGAAGGAACATCAGGGAACGATAGTCTTCGCGGAACTCCTGACAATGATGCTATCAACGCCTTAGCTGGGCAAGATACTGTTAGAGGTTTAGCGGGTAACGACACGATCGCTGGTGGCAATGGCAAAGATAATCTCTTCGGTAATTTGGGAGATGATTCTATCATTGGTGGTCAAGGATTTGATCTGCTCTCGGGAGAAGCAGGGAGTGATACTCTCGAAGGCGGTTTAGGAGAGGATACTCTTCGCGGAGGAGCGGATAATGATATTTTAAGAGGTAACTCTGGTTTCGATCTATTATCTGGAAATAATGGCAATGATCTGCTCGTCGGTGGCAACGGAAATGATGTTCTCAGAGGAGACGCTGGTGATGACACCTTAGATGGTGGCAACGGTAACGATACTCTCTTTGGCGGCATTGGCGCGGATTCATTCGTGCTTCGCGCAGGACAAGGCACAGACAATATCGTTAATTACCGCGATGGCATTGATCAATTCGTCTTGGCTGATGGTTTAACATTTGGTCAAATCGAAGTTGTCCAGAATATTACTAGTACTGATATTACAGTTAGCGAAACTGGTGAAGTATTAGCTAGTCTGAATTCTGTAACAGCTAATGCTCTCGATGCTAATGATTTTGTAGCTTAGTAAGTTGTGACTAAGTTTATTTAGTATATTTAACTTTTGCTTTCAATTCCGATTTAATACGATTTAAGATTGATTCTTGATCGAGGGAATTGAGAATATCTTTAACTACTGTTTTGGGGGATTGTTCCCCCCAAGACGCTCCATTGGCTAAATAGGTTTTAGTAATCTGCCCGATCGCATAGGAAGAAACTCCTGCCACCCCTCCTTGCGCGATCGCAACTGAAAGATAGGGAGCAAGAGATAAACCTCCAGTAACAGGAATGCTTATCCCGAGTAAACCTTTGATCGAACTTAAGCCCAAAGTTGCCAGCAATTCACTAGCTCCGATTCCTCCCATACTAAGAGCAATTTTTTTGAGTAAGGCGATCGCACTGCCTTGGGTCATGGAAATGCCATAGAGATGAGACAAGGACAAAATAATCGAGACATCGATCAGCGCACCGGTAAATAAATCGATCGCCGTTACAGGGTTGAGTGCCACGGCAGTTGCTTTGATCATGGTGCCTTTATGGATTAATTCATTAGCTGCGCGATCGCGAATTTCCAACTTGCGTTGTAATAATTTTTCATTCACCAGATCAGCATAGAGCATACTGTTGAGGGCAATTAAAGATTTTCCCTCGCGATCTAATAACTCCAGAATTTTTAATTTTAAAGCTTCAATTTGCGGTTGCCCTCGAAGGCGTTTGACCGTAATTTTGCCATCAGCCTCCGCGATCGCCTGAACTTCAATGGGTGATGCCGCTACCATAATAATTTCCTCGGGAGAAAGTAATTCCTTAACGCGATCATCCCGAATTTTCTCATAGATAGCTAGGCGATCGGCCTCGGGATATTGATCGATTTTATTGAATATCAATAACATCGGTTTACCCGCTTCTCTCAATTGAGACAAAGCATTAAACTCAACTTGGGTCATATCCCCTGAAACCACAAACAGAATCAAATCTACTTTAGTTGCCAAATCCCGAGCTAGGATTTCTCGTTCCTGACCATTGACCTCATCAATTCCCGGAGTATCTAGCAGTTGAATTTTACTTTTGTTACTGGAATTAGAAATAGTCAATCTCTGTAACTGTTGTCTTTTTTGTTCTCTACTCTTTTCTTCTCGGCTCTTGGTTTGAGCAACATCCCAGGCAACTTCATCCACTGTGCGAGTAACTCCATGTAAAGCACCGGTGGCAAAAACTTCTTGACCAATCAAAGCATTTAACACCGAAGATTTACCTCTGCCCACCATGCCAAACGCAGCAATTTGCACTACAGATTGTTCCAATTTATCCAACATACCTGTAAGGCGGGTGATTTCCGACTCCAGCCCGCTCTGTTCTTGAGATGTTAAGTCAAGATTGCCAATTAAACTTCGTAGTGACTTTTGTGCCTTGCGATAATTTAATTCCGTAGCAATTTCCGTAAAATCTAGGATGGCACTATCAAGTTCTGCTAAATTCCAATTTTCCAAAGTAGGTAGTGGCTAATGGCTAATGGCTAATGGCTAATGGCTAATAGCTAATGGCTAATGGCTAATAGCTAAATGTTTACTCTCGCTTTTCCTAGCACAGGGAAATTGGAGCTAATCCTAATTTTAGAACAATTTAAAAAATGATTTTGATTACAGTTTTGGGTAATGAATTGCAGTACACTGAATTTGCATGTTATCAATATAATCGTCAACTTAACGATCTCAAGCGTCGATGAAACCAGAAACCACAGCTCATGTTCGGATTCTTCAACAATGTTGGCGATCGGGAAAAATCGCAGGAGAAGTCAGCGCAGCTAAGTATAATTGGCAATTTCAATGGCGATTTCGCAGAGGGCAACTTATTGTAGAACCTTCCTTAGGCCGAGCTTTAATTCAAGAACCTTTAGGTCGTTTCCTCGAACGCTGTGATTATCAACTAGAGCCTGGAGGGAACTATACTTTTACCATTCGGGCTAATTTTTAAATAACTACTCACTGAATCTTTATACCTACGATAATTAATCTTCTATGGACATCGTAATGCGTCATCGGGAATTATCTCGACATAGCGAGTCGCTACAATCTCATCATCAGCATTCCCAATAGTTGCATCATCACTACTTGTAACTTGATAAAACACTTTAAGAGTTCTGTGAGGAGCTGTACTATCATTCAAACTTACGTGAGTTCGAGATAAACTTAGTATTGCTTGTCCCTCACCATCATTCAATAAAGAGGTCGTTACCGTGTTGCCAACATCAGGAAAGGCAGCCCATAATGCCTGAGCATATCCATTATCATTATAAGTAGCTGGATTGCAGTCTATTGTATTTGATAGTGTACTTCCTAAACTGCTAAAGGCTTCAATGTCTTCCTGAATTAACTGTTCGGCTCTTTGATCTTGTTGTGCTTGCACTTTCATAAACATGGCTGTAGCTAAAGCCTGAAGTGAAAACATCAAAAAAAAGAAAGCAACAAGAGTTGCCAGAATGACTTCTATGGTCAAAAAACCTTGATCAGATGATTTTTTCTTTGATTGTAAAATAATTTTTTGCAACATCATAATTAATTAGTAGCCTCCTGTTGTTCCCATCCTGTAGGTGCGAAAGTTAAAGGTTTAGGCGTTCTCTGTGGAGTAATACTATAGTGTTCGTATTCACTAGTAGTAACGTTTACAGTTCCAGTATTAGACCAACTGTCAGCCCAAATTGATCCAATAAGATTAACCGTAGGACCACCAGTGATATCTACTTGTCCATTTGGAGCATGAATCAAGCCTTTGATATTAACAGTCCCACTACCGCTAATATTTACATCACCAGTTACATGAATTTCTAAAAAACGAGACGTCGCATCATTACTAGAATTCGTAATATCTGTTACATCTCCGGCACCACCGCTATCAACATCTAAATTACCATTCACATAGACAATAACTCTGGCAGTTCCATCTGTAATAAGCCTTTCTCCTGCATCTATATCTAAGGTTCCAGCTACTTCGTAGTAGTAACGCTTAGTCCCATCAGTATCTTCATTACCATTACTGTCTATTTTAGTGGATTTATCTGAGGGTTTACCAATGATTAACTCAGTAGGAATATTCTCAACAAGAGGATTAATTTTAGTAGTATCGGTAGGAAGAGTTATTAGTGGTGGTAAATCACGAGGGTCTCTAATTGCAACATTAGGGACAGGAGCTGTTACCGTATTTCCACCTCCTCCTAGTGCTGAAGTATCAAGATCATCACATCCGGTTGCTCCAGGAGCTTGTCTATATAAAACTATATTTCCCGTTCTGTTTGGGGGAGAATCACTATCCTGTAAATTTATTGTTCCCCAGTTAGTTATAGTTTCGTTGTGAATCCAAATTCCAGGATCTAAAGTATCTAAATCATCGATATTCACGCCTATTGGTATTGTGACTTGGATTTGAGCAATACTATCGCTTCCAGGAGCTTGTCCTTGAACAGTTAAAATACCCCTTGGTCCATTGGGATTTGCAGCATCAGCAGTTTGATCAAATATTCCATCTTCACCAGGATCGGTATAATTCCCATCAACATCAACCAAATCATCGTCGGTGACATTGTTATCATTCTGATATCTATACTCAACTATTCTATAGTTACCTATTGGGACAGCTACATCAATCGTATCGCCATCTCCGTTAAAGTCAGTTGGAGTAGTGGGGGCTGTTTCATCAACAGTAACAGGTCTCCAAACATTAGTATTTGACCATCCATCAGCTCCAGTGCCGTTGGTTATAGCATCACAAGTTTGATTTGCTACAGCAACCCAATTATCTAAACTATTGACTGCTAAAACTCGATTATTATTCAATAATTCCCGATATCTTGACACACCCAATTCCGCCATAGCTAAAGAAGTGGATGATTGAGTTTTAGATATAGCAGTCAGATTTTCTTCACTAGCTTGAAGCAAACTTATCGAACTTAGTAAAACCATGATTAGTCCGATGCCAATAACCATTGGTAATGTAAAACCTTGGTCTTTGGATCGCTGTAGTAGCAGAATCCTAAATAATAATTTCATATATAAATGATAAAACTGATAGCCTTTTCCCTAAGTCTGGCTCAAATCATTTTAGTTTGGTGTGATCTCGATCCTTGACATTAAAAAAAAATCCTATCTAGCTCACTTGAACTAGCAAAAAAAATGTAGAGTAATGAACTGCACTACACTACATATATTAATAATGAACTTTTAATTAGATGATTATTTGGTTTCAGAAAATTCTGCATCAATTACATCATCACCACCGGAGCTAGACGCAGCATCAGCATCAGCATCAGCGCCAGGAGCACCAGGATCAGCACCAGGAGCCCCTTCTCCAGCAGCGGCGGCCTCGGCACCAGCTTGTTGATAAACACTGCTACCGATAGTATAAAGAACCTGCTGCAATTCAGGCATTAAGGTCTTAATTTTCTCATCATCTTCGGATGCTAGAGCTTCTTTAAGATCTTTTATCAAGCCTTCTGCCTTAGTTTTATCAGCCTCGGGAACTTTATCTCCCAATTCATTAATTTGTTTCTCTGCTTGATAAACCAAAGAATCAGCTTGGTTTTTTCGATCAATTGCTTCGCGACGTTCCTTGTCTTCTTCAGCATTAGCTTCTGCTTCGTTAACCATCCGATCTACTTCATCATCAGGTAAAGTGGAAGCTCCAGTAATACTAATAGATTGTTCTTTACCAGTTCCTTTATCTTTGGCTGCTACATTCAAGATTCCGTTAGCGTCAATATCAAAGGTAACTTCGATTTGGGGTACTCCACGAGGTGCGGGAGGAATACCATCAAGACGGAAGGTCCCGAGGCTTTTATTGTCTTTGGAAAATTCTCTTTCTCCCTGTAGAACATGAATCTCTACATTGGTTTGACCATCTACTGCTGTCGAGAAAGTTTCTGATTTTTTGGTGGGAATAGTGGTGTTGCGAGGAATAATTTTGGTCATCACGCCACCCAAAGTTTCGACTCCAAGAGATAGAGGAGTTACATCGAGAAGCAAGATATCTTTAACTTCTCCAGCCAATACACCAGCTTGAATTGCCGCTCCAACTGCAACTACTTCGTCGGGATTAACTGTTTGATTAGGTGTTTTGTCGAGAACTCTTTTGACTAAATCAACAATTGCGGGAATTCTTGTCGAACCACCTACCATAACGACTTCATCGATCGCATCATTACTGATTTTGGCGTCTTTAACAGCTTGCTTTACTGGAATAGCACAACGATCAATTAGGTCAGAACATAGCTCTTCAAATTTGACTCTAGTTAAAGAGATATCTAGATGCTTAGGTCCGTCTTGAGTAGCGGTAATAAAGGGTAAGTTGATATCTGATTGAGTTGTACTAGAAAGCTCAATTTTCGCTTTTTCTGCGGCTTCGGTAAGGCGTTGTAATGCTTGATTGTCTTTTCTGAGATCAATTCCTTCGTTGCGTTGGAATTCTTCTGCTAGATAGTCAACAATTTTTTTATCGAAATCATCACCACCAAGATGGGTATCACCAGAAGTTGCTAATACTTCAAAAACACCATCACCTACTTCGAGAATGGATACGTCGAAAGTACCACCACCAAGGTCGAAAACAAGAATTGTTTCGTTACTTTTTTTATCTAAACCATAGGCTAAGGATGCTGCGGTCGGTTCGTTGATAATTCTTTGTACTTCGATACCCGCAATTTTACCTGCGTCTTTGGTCGCTTGACGCTGGGAGTCATTGAAGTAAGCAGGAACGGTAATTACTGCTTGGGTTACGGTTTCACCTAGATATTTACTAGCATCTTCAACTAGTTTACGGAGGATCTGAGCCGATATTTCTTCGGGAGCAAATTGTTTGTCTTGAGCAGTGGATTCTAACTTAACGTTTCCATTACTATCTCGGGAAACTTTGTAAGCCACTTCTTTTGATTCGTTGGTGACTTCATCAAATTTTCTCCCCATGAAACGTTTTACAGAGTAGAAGGTGTTTTCTGGGTTCATCACACCTTGACGTTTCGCAATTTGTCCCACAAGGCGATCGCCATTTTTGGCATAGGCCACAACTGAGGGAGTGGTTCTAAATCCTTCTGCATTAGCAATTACAGTAGGTTTCCCCCCTTCCATAACTGCTACACAAGAGTTCGTAGTTCCTAAATCTATACCAACAACTTTTGCCATATAAAGGGACGCTCCAAAATTTAACTACAAAACTAAAAGTTTTTTTATGGTTTACTACCTACACTGCGCTGAGTATGATCTACTTTAATGATCTCGCCTCAGTTTGGTGTGTCTTTACTCTCTATACTGAAACGAAGAATCTATCTTTGGTAGTGTAGTTTTCCGAACCTTTAGTGTTGGGAGTTAACTTTTGGCAAGCAATTAATCACTGCTCGTTGCTCAAAGAGTAATCTGGAATACTCGACAATTGTGGTGTAGAATTAGATATGTGATTTAGCAGCTTTAATCCTTCTTTCTGATAACTAGCAACTAAGCTAACTAGGTTTAAATTGGGCATTTCTTGGCGACAACGTCCACAGTACCAGTAAGTTTTACCTTGTTTCCAATGTTTTAACAAAGTACCGGAACAGCAGGGGCAATTATTCATGATGTTAAAAAACTTTAATATTTATTTCTCAAACTCATCCTTACTCTAGACAAGGTGAAATAAATTTACTGTTAGTTAGGCTACATCTTATAGATTTTGTTAAGATAACTTAAAGTTATTGTGAACTTGAAAGTTATAGCAATTTTATTAGTCGGAAATTATATCTAATAATTTTTTTTTAGCGAAAAATATATACAAAACTTTGTATCGAATTACTGAAGAATTTAAATTAAAAATTAAGTGTCAAGACCTCAAAAAAAGTTTTTCGGACAACATGCAGTGATTACTGGTGGCTCTAGCGGTATTGGTAAGGCACTGGCTAAATTACTCGCTCAACGAGCCGGAACCGCCCTACAAATGCTGATTATTGATGAAGGCTTTGGCACTCAAGATAGGGAAGGGTGCGATCGCTTAATTGGTGCCATTAATGCGATCGCACCCGATTTTGCCTGCATTCTGGCAGTCACCCACATTCCCCACTTTCGCGAAGCCTTTCAAACCCGCATTGACGTGACTAAAACCGCTGAAGGGTCTCAGATCTTGGTATCCATGTAGCCATAATCTTGCGAGTACAGTTCAGCTGAGTTGTTCGCCCCTACATTTAGGAGGAACAAAC
>JBCCYD010000216.1:0-9964 GCA_039190385.1 Cyanobacteria bacterium P01_F01_bin.143
AGGGTCTGTGCTTTTTAAATACTTGTTCTTTAACTCTTGAGTACTATAGTGATTGGCTAAATTAGCTTTTCTTGGCATTGCTTTTATCGATTAACATTTCTCCTAATTATAAGTTGTTTTTCGTTATCGGATTTAGTATTATTCAAGAGTTTTTCCAAGATAAACAAAATAATTTAGCTAATGCAGACCAACAAAAACGTAATTTCTGTACTGCGATCGCGAAAATAGTTAATCAGCTTCCTTATATACTTACTTTAAAAGACGTAAATGAAATTAATCCTTTCATCTCCCACATGGCTGAAACTGCTAACTTTTATAATATTTTTTTAAGCGATGAGAATTTAATTAAACCTTTTCTTGGCCTAGGTAGATTTTATGAATGTCAAGGAGTTTATACGCAAGCTGTTTTTTGGTATGAGCAATCTCTATTAGTAGCGAAAAAACGTCTAGGAGAAGATCATGCTTCTATCACAATCAGTATGAATAACTTAGCTCTATTCTATACTAACCAGGGAAGATATAGATATGAAAAAGTTAAACTCCTTTATTTACAAGCTCTGGAACTAACAAAAAAACGTCTAGGAGAAGAGCATTTCGATGTAGCGAAGATCATAAATAACTTGGCATTACTCTACACTAACCAGGGAAGATATGAAAAAGCTGAATCTCTTTATTTACAATCGCTGGAAATAACAAAAAAATGTCTAGGAGAAGAGAATGTCCTTGTAGCAACCATTATGAATAACCTAGCAGATCTCTACACAGACCAGGGAAAATATGAGCAAGCTGAATCTCTTTATTTACAATCGCTGGAAATAAGAAGAAAACTTCTAGGAGAAGAGCATCCCTCTGTCGCGACTAGTCTGAATAGCCTGGCAGGACTCTATAGAGAACAGGGAAGATATAAGCAAGCTGAATCTCTTTATTTGCAAGCGCTGAAACAAGCAAAAAAACTCCTAGGAGAAGAGCATCCCGATGTAGTGACTGTTATAAGTAACTTGGCATTATTATATAGATACCAGGGAAAATATGAGAAGGCTGAGCCTCTTTTTTTACAATCGCTGGAACTAAGAAAGCAACTCCTAGGAGAAGAGCATCGCTATGTAGCAACCAGTATGAATAATCTGGCATTACTCTATAGAGACCAGGGAAGATATGAGAAAGCTGAGCCTCTTTTTTTACAATCGCTGGAACTAAGAAAGCAACTCCTAGGAGAATCACACCCCTCTGTAACGTATAGTATGAATAACCTGGCAGGACTCTATAGAGACCAGGGAAAATATGAGAAGGCTGAACCTCTTTTTTTACAATCGCTGGAACTAAGAAAAAAAAGTCTAGGAAAAGAGCATCCCGATGTAGCAAGTAGTATAAATAATCTGGCATTACTCTATAGAGACCAGGGAAAATATGAGAAAGTTAAACCTCTTTTTTTACAATCGCTGGAACTATATAAACAACTACTAGGAGAAGAGCATCCTGAGGTAGCAACTAGCCTTAATAACCTGGCATTACTCTACAGTGACCAAGGAAGATATGAGAAGGCTGAACTTCTTTTTTTACAATCGCTGGAAATAAGAAAAAAAATCCTAGGAAAAGAGCATCCCGATGTAGCAACTAGCCTTGATAACCTAGCAAGTATTTACAGTAACCAAGGAAGATATGAAGAGGCTGAACCTCTTTATTTACAATCGCTGGAACTATATAAACAACTGCTAGGAGAAGAGCATCCCGATGTAGCAACTAGCCTTAATAACCTGGCAGCACTCTACCATGACCAAGGAAGATATGAGAAGGCTGAACCTCGCTACAAAGAAGCTTTAAAGATTGCCAAAACTAAATTAGGTGCTAATCATCCCAATACCAAATTATTTAGGTTAAATCTGCAAAGACTCTTAGATCAAATGACTAATCAATAACTATAACTAAAACTTATTATTCCAAATCCAAGACACAGTTAATATACTCTATTTAGCCTAGAGCTAATAATCGAAATTATTGGTAATTTAATAAATTTATAGTTTCAATAAATACTTACAAGCTAAGATAAATTAAAAAGAGTGAATAAATGATCTCAGCGATAGTATCTTCCTTTAGTCATCTAACATTGCCTTCATTTCCTCTTCAGTCATATTTTCTACTTCAGTTAACAATTTTTCAATTTCATCACTATCAGAATTCTCCTGCAAATTCTCACTAATTACACCTGCAATCTTCGCTGCGGTAGGCGATTCAAACAAAAATTCCCGTAGCGGAATATCAAGACTAAACTCATCTCGCAGACGAGACACAATTTGAATTGCCAATAAAGAATGTCCACCCAACTCAAAAAAGTTGTCATTAACCCCAATTTGATCAATCCCCAATAACTCCTCCATCACTGTTACTACAACTTTTTCAATATCATTTCTCGGAGCAAGATATTCAGCAGTAACATGAGGTTTTTTCTGATTACTTAAAGCCTCCAAACTTGTTTTAGCTTGCAACTTATCTATTTCACTTAAAGATTTCGGTTTAATCCATTGCTCAATTCTCGGCTCTAAATCCGTCGGAGATGCGATCGCCTGTGTAATTCCATTACCTAAAACTCTTTTCGTTACTTCCCAAGCCTCCTCAGGATTAATTGCCAAATCAATCAAATCCAAACCCGTACTAATCTTAGTATCTGACAACTGTTTACTGTTAACTGTTAACTGTTTACTGACAACCCCGTCCCAATTAATGCTAAACCAAGGAGTATTCCCTTCAATATTTTTCACCTTCACAAAACTATCCATGAAAATATTAGCAGCAGTATAGGCAGCAAAACCAATACCACCAACTACCGAAGATAGAGAAGATTGCAATAAGAAAAAGTCCAATTTTTCATCAGCAAAAACTTTATCCAGATTTACTAAACCTTGAACCTTAGACTTAAATTGTTTAGCAATTTCTGATTCCGTTAAAGATTGCAAAGAACAAGCATAATCATCTCCCATCGTTCCCGAATGAATAACCCCATCAATCTTGCCAAACTTACTATTAGCTTCCGCTTTTAAAGATTCTATTGCCGCTTCATCAGTTAAATCGGCACTAATAAATATAACTTCTGTTCCTGAATCAGATAATGTTTGTAATTGTTGAATCAAATTAAAACCAAGATGATTTTGATTAGTTTCTAACCATTGCTGCCAATCCTCTTGAGCTGGCAATCCTTCACGCCCAATTAAAACTAAATTTGCCTGATATTCCTGAACCAAATAATGAATATACATTGCACCCAATCCTTCAACCAAATCCCCTGCTATCAGATAAGTACCCTGTTGTTTGAAAGGTAAAGATTTAGACTGAGCTAAAGGTAGGGTCGTGATAATTTCTCGCCATTTATAATTATTACGGTAGGCGATCGCATTTTCTTGGGGAATAGTTAAAGCATCAGCAACTAAGTTATTAACAATATTCTCATTGGATAAATTACCTGTTTCCAGATCAATATTTTGACAAATTATCTGCGGGAATTCTTGAGGGATTACCTTACAAGGTCCCATCACCATTGATTTATAAGGATTTAGATTTTCTTGCCCCGTAACCTCTTGAATATTATTAGTAACAATCGAAAGCTGAATCGGTTTATTAAGATGTTGAGTTGTTATCGCTTGGGCTAGATAAATTAAACTTTTGAAACTATCAAATTTATAATTTTCTTTTTTAGGATTAGACAAACTCCAAAAATATATTATTTTCTGAGGTATTTTAGTATCTTCAGCTAAATCAGTAATCAGAGAAATATAATCGTTACGATCATCAGGATTAATTTGATAAGAGGAATCATCTTCTTTGGCAAATTGTGAACCTACAGATACAGAAACTACATCACAATCTAATTGTTGAAGTTCTGCGATAATTTCTTGGGAAAACGCATCACCATGATTAAAAACCAAACAACTATAATTTTCTTTAATATCAAACTCACTATTAACTAAAAGCTGGTTACGCTGCCAAGAAGGAACATAAAACCAATCTTGAATATCTGGCTTTTTGGTTTGTTTGAGAGATTTTGTTTCAGATTTATTCTCGACTATCTGCGATTGCTCGTAATCACGCTCAACCCAATACCGTTTTCTCTCAAAAGGATAAGTCGGCAACGGAATACGATAGGGAGTCTGATTTTGATGTAAACTTTCCCAATTAATATCTTTTCCTGCTAACCATAATTTACCTAAACTATTAAGGATGAATTCCATATCAGGAATCTCTTCTTTAGGATGCGGTAGCGAAGTTAAAAATATAGTTTCAATAGAATTAAATTGATGCTGTTTTGCCAAAGTAGCCAAAGTTCTACCACCACCAATTTCCAGTAAAATTCGATTAGGATTTTGTAATATTTCACTAATACCTAAGCTAAACTGAACCGTTTCCCGAATATGCCTTGCCCAATATTGAGGATTAGTAATTTCGGTTTCCGTAATCCAAGTACCTGTGACATTGGAAATCAAAGGAAATTGGGGCGAATTAATTTTTATATCGTTGAATACGGCAATAAACTCATCCAAAACACCATCCATCGTGAGCGAATGAAAAGCATGGGATGTATGCAATCTACGGCAAGCAATTCCCTGTTGCGGTAATTTAGTTTCTAGTTCCGCGATCGCATTTTCTGTACCCGAAATCACAGATAGTTCAGGAGCATTGACCACCGCCAAAGACAATTCAGGAAAATCTTTAATTACCGCGATCGCCTGCTCAGCAGACATGGCAACAGACAACATGGCACCTGAAGTCGTTTGCTGCATTAATTGCCCGCGTTTAGCAACTATTTTCAGAGCATCTTCTAAGCTAAATACTCCTGCCAAAGTTGCGGCAACATATTCCCCGATACTATGCCCGATCGCATTTTCTGGTTTGATTCCCCAGGATATCCATAGTTGGGCTAAAGCATATTCGATGGTGAATATTGCAGGTTGAGCGTATTGAGTTTCTGTTAGGGCAGAGGGGCGGAGGGGCAGAGGTGCGGAGGAGGAAGAGAAGATCAGCTCTTTGAGAGAAGTTTCTAGATAATTATCTAGGATTTGGAGACAGCGATCGCAATTTTCTTTAAATACAGGTTCAGTTTTATATAATCCTTGCGCCATTCCTACATATTGGCTACCTTGCCCTGAAAACATAAAGGTAACAGGTCGGTCTATTGCTGATTGATTTTGTGCGATCGCAGCAGTAGTTAATTTCGCGATCGCTTCTTCAGTATTTTGACAAACCACAGCACGACGATAATCAAAAGCTTTGCGACCCATCTGAAGAGTATAAGCAACATCAGCTAAATCCAACTCAGAATTTTGTTTTAAATATTCAACTAAATTACTTGTTGCGGTTTCCAATGCTGTCTCCGTCTTCGCCGAAATAACCAATAACTGTCTCTTATCTTCCAGTGCTGGGCGAATGCCATTCGCCCCTACGGGTTGAAATTCTTCAAGAACAACATGAGAATTCGTCCCTCCCATACCAAAAGAACTTACTCCAGCACGACGCGGATTACCATTACGTGTCCAATTTGTCAGTTTGGTATTGACGTAAAAAGGACTATTGGCAAAATCTATTTCGGGATTCGGATTCTCAAAATTCAAGCTTGGGGGAATCTGCTGATAATTTAAAGCAAGAGTAGTTTTAATTAATCCCGCGATACCTGCGGCGGCATCCAAATGACCAAAATTAGTTTTAGCTGAGCCGATCGCGCAACTATTTTGTTGATATTTTCCCTGACGAAATACTTTGTTCAAGGCAGCTAGTTCAATAGGATCTCCTAACGCTGTCCCTGTGCCGTGGGCTTCAATATAGTTAATAGTTTCTGGTTCAATCTTGGCTTGCTTTAAGGCGCGATCGATGACCTCTGCCTGTCCTGTAACGCTAGGAGCAGTCAACCCAACTTTATCTCCGCCATCATTATTAATTGCTGAACCTTTGATGACCGCCCAAATATTATCCCGATCTTTAATTGCTTGCGATAATTTTTTTAAAACAACTATCCCTACACCATTCCCAAAGACTGTCCCTTTTCCCTCCGCATCAAAAGCACGACAGTAACCATCAGGAGAAGCGATACTTCCTTCTTGGTAAAGATAGCCCTGTTTTCCTTCGGCGTTAACCGTAATTCCTCCTGCTAATGCCATATCTGATTCGCCGTTAAGCAAACTTTGACAGGCTAAATGAACGGCAACTAAAGAAGTGGAACAACCTGTTTGAATACCACAACTCGCTCCTTTCAGGTTCAATTTATAAGATACTCGCGTGGTCATTAGACCCATAACGTTGCTAACTACAACTTGAACGTTATTAAGTTTTTTCTGTAATTCTGAAGATGAATTTAAATTGAGCAAATAAGTATTTAACGCTGAACCTCCAAAGACCCCGATTTTTCCTGAAACGCGATCGCTGTCATAACCAGCATGTTCTAAAGCAGTCCAAGCTGATTCTAAAAATATGCGATGTTGAGGATCTATTACTTCGGCTTCTAGAGGAGAATAGCCAAAAAATTCGGCAGCAAAAGATTCTATCTCGTCAAAGCTACTATAAGCTCGAATATAATTAGGATTTTTGATTAAATCTTCGGTTACTCCCGATTCTCTTAATTCTGCGTCGGTGAGAAATTGAATTGAGTTGATGCCCTGTTGCAAATTATGCCAATATTCATCAATATTATTTGCGCCTGGAAATCGCCCTGCCATGCCAATAATCGCGATCGCATCAGACTTTTGTTCTTCAATGGCTGCTAATTTTTCTTTAGCTTCTTTGAGAGCAGTTAATACTCTTTGATTTATATTGGATGACATGCAGATATAGAGTTGGAGAGATTATATAGTAACTAACAACTTTACTTCAAAAGAAGAAAGTGAGTTTTTTAGGTAAGATTTTATCCTTATTGAGAATTATAGCTAATTAGTATTTCCCGACGGGAAGCCCCCCGCTCTATGCAATAGCATGAGCCCAGTAACAGGTCGCTGGGCAAGCGTCGAGATGAAAGTAGGGGCAGGGATTATGGATCATAGCTTGAAAGTTCTAAGCTTTCATCTTTATAGATCTTTATCTATTAAAGGAGTTCTTCTATCGTAGAATTATTGTTGTCTGAAAGAAGACTAAAAGGCTCATCAGACAAATGTACCTCGATAACTAAAGATATAGGGTTCTACAGGGTAGTGTGGCTAATATCAGTCGTTGCCTCCTGTGGGTAAAATCTTTAAGGAACATAGGTTCTAGGTTTTTGGGGGTGAGAAACCACAAAACACCTCGTCGGGCTGGACTTGTACCTGACGCTAAACCGCCGTAGTGGGAAAAATAGAGTACCACGAAGGAAGTTCTCTCTGTTCGTTTTTGTACTTGGGGAAGCCCGCATTGTATACGAAGCATCAATGTCGGGAGAAGTCACTATTTCACGCTTCATACCTTTATCTATAGCGTCAAGAATTTATCTCTAAGCCTTACTTAGTCACTTCAGCGATCGCGCAGCAACCGCCTTTGACTGACCGCAATTATTTATTCGCAACAAAAAACCTCGGCACATAGACCAAGGTAATAGAGGAGAAATCAATGTCAATTAGAGAGTTGTTGTTTAGCTAAGCTTTCCCAATTTGCTAGCTCACACCAAAGGAAATCAAAATTGTAGCGGCAACAATTAGTGAAGCAACTGCTCCTTGTGCTAAGTAGCGGCGTTGTTCATAAACTGCGGGATAGTCTGCTAGATACATTTTGGTCTCAGCAGCGTAATTGTTAAGTGCTCCGTTATCAAGTTGTATAGTTTGCATGTTTTATATTCCGTTATTTATTAGTTTTTTCTTTATGTAAACTAATGTAACAATAATTTTACGAATTGTAAATAGTACTTGACAAAATTTTATTTATATAATCCATAAACAGAGATAATCAAGACTTATAAAGTTAGAAAAATAGTTATCTATAGCAAAAGCGATCGCTACTGTTAAGGATGAAACTGCCAGAACAGAATTACTGGAAAATGCGTCGGCAAAGCAGATCTCGGAGAAGTCGCCAGCGAACTATCATTAGGTCAAATCTGTAAGCTGTCACAATTGGAAAAGCTAATTGAAAGATAAAAAATCTGAAATTAATCACTCAGCATCCTGCCAATCCTCGATAGTTGATAACAAAATTAACGATGAGAAATACCTGTTAACTGAGGTATAACTTTTCTTAATTGGTCATCAAATTGATATTTAAGATCGTTAATGTCAGCATAAATAGTATAAAAATGACCTAGATCATCA
The DNA here is from genome assembly GCA_039190385.1 of Cyanobacteria bacterium P01_F01_bin.143. Taxonomy (GTDB): domain Bacteria; phylum Cyanobacteriota; class Cyanobacteriia; order Cyanobacteriales; family Xenococcaceae; genus Xenococcus. The sequence continues at coordinate 8,247 of JBCCYD010000216.1, forward strand.
AGTTTTTGCTTGAAGTTGAGTAAACTCAAAACATTAGAAGTAATTTTGCTCATATTGATTGCTTCATCCTTGAAATAGGTATAAATCAAAGGTTTGCTATTAGTCTTGAAAGTTTCTAATGCTTTAAAAAATTCTTCCTTGGTATAATCACCTACTTTGGTATGAAAAAGGCTTAAAAAAACGTCACAATCTGTAACTCCTTTGTTATATTCATCTTGTAATCTGGTTGGGGACATAGCATCAATAAAGTCTTCCCACATTACCAATTCTAGAAATACACCATCTTTTATATATTCTTTGTTTTCTCGATTAATGAAAATTTCAAACTGTTCCCGATCCTCTTTCAATTCTGAGGAAGAGGCTAAAAAGATTTTTATGGTTTTTATAGATGGATCTGATTCCGGTTTAATATCTTGATTATCGTCCAGAGATTTTTCAGTAGTGCGTGGACGTTCAAAACCTTCAAGTAAGAGATTGAGGGAAACGTCTTCTCCAGTAATTTCACACTCAATAGTGGGCTTAATTCTTTTTATTTGACGATTTTTGAGTACCGAAAATTTGAAGAAATGCGGTTCAGTAGAAGAGTAGCAAGTACTGCATAGGCAGGGAACCATTTTATCGTATTTTAATTGATGGTATGACTGACTGATTTCGTCGAGTTTATCGGTAATAATGGCGCGGGATTCAGCAATATTGTCACCAGAAAAGCGTAGATAAATCCTCCGTTCAAACAGATTTTCTCTGATTTCGGCTCTTGTTCCTCCGCGTTCTAGGATTACTCCATTACGCCAAACCCAGTCATGATTTTTGATGTAGCGATACATCAGTACAATAAATTCCCACAAAATACCTCTGGGCATGAATAGATCGTAACGAAACTGCATCAAGCTATTATTCAGATCATTTTGATTATATTGGGGAATATCTTCGGGAGTATCTTGAGAAAGCATTTGCGGAGCAATTAAGTTTCCTGTATTGCCAATTTCATAAATTAGACGGAAATTTTTCATGAGTTCTATCAAAACATCATGCATATGCTTATATTGATACTCACATTGTTCGTCGTTCCATAAAGCATAGCAATCATTTCTACTAAAGCGACCTTGTTTAGCTTTGATGAGATCATTGTCAAAAATACGATAGACGGCATTTGTTGCCCAAGCTGGGTTTAAAATCACGCGATCGCGCAGTAGAGGATTATCGGCAAAATGTAAAACTATTCCCAAGTCGTGAAAATAGCCGAGTAGAGTTTTTATGTCTTGGTCATTAGTTAACTTTTGTTCGTAACAAATTTCATCAAAGTTTTTAGCGTAAATATAATCACGAGAATCATTTTCTACTGCTTGCCTGATATCAACCCAAAGAGCGGGAACTGGTTCACCAATATGAGGTAATTTGTATGCATTATATTCAATATCACTAATTAGTTTTCTAATTAGATTAAGGCGTTGTTCTTGTTTTTCTGAATTTGATTCTTCGTGAGTTTTGAAGTTAAGTGAGCATATTTCTTTCAGGGTTTCAGAATATCGGCTTTTGAGTTCAGAAGAGTTGATTTTTCGTTGTAAGTCGTCTTTTTCATTCAGAACAATTATGACGGGGCTATTACCAGCGAATAGTTCAATAATATTAAGCCAATAGTTAAAATCTGTATTATCTTCGCGATTGTCGGCAACTAAGACATAAAGGGAACGTTTCGAAAGAAAAAAACGGTGGGTAGC
>JBCCYD010000217.1:0-9938 GCA_039190385.1 Cyanobacteria bacterium P01_F01_bin.143
CGTGCTACAGCTTGGTTTGATTTTAATCAAGATGGCTTATTAGATTTTGTTAATTTGCTTGCCACCAGAGATGATGGACAAGGGCCAAATGCCTATTTTGAACAACAAGCTGACGGAACTTTTGTTGATAGAACTAATGCCGTTGGATTTGATGTCCCCTTTCCTTCTCGCTATGCTCAACTTGCTGATTTAACTGGTGATGGCAATTTGGAATTAATCATTCACGGAACATTTAATTTCCCTGCTAGAGTTTACGACTTATCTAACGGCAATAACTTTGTTGACATTACTAACAATTTCAATTTTCCCTTAACTTCTGATCTACCAGAAGATATCAATCAAGACTTCCAAGAACATGAATCTACTAGAGATAGTATTATTGCCGACTTTGATGGCGATGGTGACCAAGATTTTTTCGTAGTTCGTTCTTTAGTAAAAACATTGGTTGGCTCCAGTATTTTCCAAGGCAGTAACCAAAATGTGGTTTCTGCGGATTTAATTTTACGAAATCCAGGTAGTGAAATCGGCTATAGTTTTCAAACTGCTGCTGGTGCTGATCTTGCGATTGACTTTTTCTCCTTCAATGGTTTAGAAGCTAACATCGATCCCAATACCGAAATTTTTATTGGTGCTGGGGGACGCGCACCTACAACAGCAGAATTAGAGGCTTTTGTGGACATTAGTTCAGCTTTTACCGAACCTGCTAGTTCTAACGACCGTTCTAACACGCCAGAAGTTGACCCGGTTGCAGCACTATTACTCAATAATAGCAGTGCAGGAGTTAATGGTTTACCGGCTAATCGCTCCGCTAAGGGTATTTATATTGGTTTAGTAGGAGGAACTTGGCAAATTAGATTAAATTCTCCTAATTTTGAGAGTATTCGTTCGGCTGTCGAATCAACAGAAACCATTACTAACCTCAATCCCATTGGCTTTTCCAGCGTAGATCCTGCCAGTAATGCTTTAACAGACCAGTTATTTTTGAACAACGGTAATGGGAACTTTTCTCTTGCCACCAATGCAGGTCTAAATACACCTACTCTGGCGCAAAATACTGTTGCGGGTGACTTTGACAATGATAAAGATATAGATATCTATGTAGTCAATTCCTATCCTACTTTTGACCAACCCAATATTTTGTATGAAAATGATGGGGATGGAACTTTCACTCCCGTTGCCCAAGCAGGTGGCGCAGCAGGAACCGCTTTGGCCTTTGGTTGGTTAGATTTTGAAGTAGGAGCTCGTGCTACTGTTGCCGATTATGATCAAGATGGGACTTTAGATATTTTCCTTGGTTCAACTGTAGGTCGTTCTCCCCGTAAAACTTATTTAGCTACACCTTCTCAATTATTTAAAGGTCAAGCTAATGGTAATAATTGGATTGAAATCGATCTTCAAGGTATTACTTCTAACCGTGATGCTATAGGTGCAAGAGTTGAATTAACTTCTGGAGGTGTGACTCAAGTTAGAGAACAAAATGGGGGAACCCATCACTTTGCTCAAAACTCTCAAATTCTTCATTTTGGCTTAGGACAAGATAATGTTATCAACCGCATCGAAATTTCTTGGCCTTCTGGCGTAACTCAAGTATTAACTAATGTTTCTGTTAACCAAGTCTTAGATATTGTCGAGCCTTTTCCTTCCGTCATTATTGGTGATGGAGGAAATAATACTTTAAGTGGGACTAGTAATTCAGATCGAATTGATGGTTTGGCTGGCAACGACAGTATTAATGGTTTTGGTGGCAATGACAGTATTATTGGTGGTGCTGGTGCTGATCTGATTTTAGGTTCGGAAGGAGTTGACACTCTCGAAGGTGGCGAAGGTAGTGATACCCTCAAAGGTGGGGATGACAACGATTTAGTTTTTGGTCTTACAGGTTACGATCTCCTCGAAGGAAATGACGGAGACGATAGTCTCTACGGTAATTTGGGTAATGATTTCTTAGTTGGGGGTGATGGGTTCGATTATCTTCTTGGCAATGAAGGTCGAGATACAGTTAATGGGAATGCTGGAGATGATTTTATCGATGGTGGGTTAGGTAATGATCGTCTGATAGGAGATGATGGTCAGGACACTATTAATGGTGGTGCTGATACTGATGAAATTTTCGGTGGGAACGGCAATGATTATATCGAAGGTAATAGAGGTGGTGATATTCTCAATGGAGATTCAGGAAATGACACGATCTTGGGTGGGAAAGCAACCGATATTCTTCGAGGACAAATAGGAAATGATTCTCTCTCTGGAGGAACAGAAAACGATACTCTCCTCGGTGGAGAAGGTCTAGATACTCTTTATGGAGATGAAAATGATGACTTCCTTTCTGGGGAAGGTGGGATTGACGAGCTCTATGGAGGTACTGGTAACGATACTATTCGAGGCGGTAATGGCAATGACCAAATCTTTGGTGGAGAAGGAAATGATCGTATTCTCGAAACAGGAGATTTCAACTTTACGCTAACCAATAGTCAACTAATTGCTAGAGGCACTGATACTTTTAACGATATTGAATCTGCCGAACTCAAAGGTGGAGGTAGTGCTAATATTCTTGATGCGACTGCTGTTACTCAATTAAAAGTGGTTTTAGATGGTGGCGGTAACAGTGATACTCTCCTAGGTAGTGCAAATGACGATGAACTCATCGGAGGGGTTGGCTCAGATCAACTTACTGGAAACGATGGTAGTGATCTATTTCTATATCTGGCGTTAAATCATCGCAATGATGTGATTACTGATTTTGTGCCAGGGGAAGATAGCATAGTTGTTTCAGCCTCAGCTTTTGGTGGTGATTTGTCAGTAGGAACTCTAGAGCCGAATCAATTTGTCTTGGGCAATGTTGCTTTAGATCAGAGCGATCGCTTTCTTTATAACGTGAATAATAATCAGTTACTTTTTGATGTTGATGGGAGTGGATCTACCAATCCCATCCTTGTTGCTAACTTAAGCAATAGTGCGATTATTAGTCATGAAGATATTGAAATTATTGCCTAATAATTTAAGTTGCTAAACCGCACCCATAAGAAGTCAGAGATTTTAGGATCAAAATAGACGTATTTTTGTTGCTGTCAAACACAGAAGTTTTATGGGAAAATCCTCGAATCTCTGATTCTTCTTTACTGTAAGTTTTATATAATAAAACAATTGTCAATTTGTTCTCGTAGTTTGTCATGGTCGAGATTTTGACCAATTAATACTAATTGATTTTTCTGGTTACCATTCCATTCTTCATCTTCGATACTAAATCTTTTGCCGCTAAGATGGAAAATATGACGTTTTGGACTTTTATCAAACCAGAGAATTCCTTTAGCACGAAAGACATTTCTTGGTAGTTGATTATCAAGAAAATATTGGAATTTTCTAATATTTAAGGGCTTATCCCTTTGGATTGAAAGTGAAGTAAAACCATCATTTTCTAAGTGATCGGAATGATGATGATGCTCATGATCATGGTGAGAGTGGTGATGATGCTCATGGTCATGACTTTCGTGGTCGTGGTGGTGATGCTCATGATTCTGGTGAGCGTGACTTTCATGATCGTGATGTTTGTGATCATGGCTTTCATGGTTGTGATGCTCGTGGTCATGACCATGTTCGGATTTAGAAGAAGCTTCCTCAAAATATTTATCTGACTCGAAGAGACCAACACTCATGATTAGAGGTAAAGCAACTTGAGATTTTTGGGTACGGAGGATTCTGGCATTACTTCTAAAATCTCTGATTCTAGTTTCCAAGGAATCAACATCAGCTTCATCAACTAAGTCAGTTTTGTTGAGAATAATGACATCTCCATACTGGATTTGACTATGAGCTGCTTGAGAGTTGAAGCGGTCTAGACTAAGACTATAGTTCTCGCAATCTACCATAGTGACAATAGAATCGAGGCGAGTCATATCTCTTAGTTCTGTACCAAGAAAAGTTAAAGCGATCGGTAGAGGGTCAGCAATGCCTGTGGTTTCTACGACTAAATAATCTACTTCGTCTTTTCGTTCGAGGATCTTATGGACTGCACTGACTAAATCTTCGTTGATGGTACAGCAAACACAACCATTGTTTAGTTCCACTATATTTCCATCGGTTGAGAGGATCAATTCATTATCAATGCCAATTTCGCCAAACTCATTGACTAGTACAGCGGTTTTAAGTCCTTCTTGGTTGGTTAGAATATGGTTGAGGAGTGTGGTTTTACCGCTACCTAAAAACCCTGTGATGATAGTAACGGGTAAACCTTTTTTTTGTGCTTCCATAGTAGAAGTAGTTTGAGTATCAACTGTTGTCATAGCGATCGCATGTAATAAATTTTTTCAAAAAGAGATGGAGGTTTGTTTCCATCATTAAGTTTCATTGGGGAAACCGACAATACAAACTTAGCGCTTTACTGAATAGTTTAATACTTCTAAAAAGAGGAGCTTTGGTGGGTGATTTTCCCAAAATTTATTTTTCATGTTCTTTTCACCGGAACTTTACACAATTGAAATAATAATCACTATTATATAGTAAATAATGAGAATGAGAATCATTATCATTGTTACTGACAAATGAAATTACTCAACTATATAGATTTTGAGATTGTTGGCGCGGGAGTTCAGGCTCTAACTTTAACAACTCATTTATTTAAAAAAGGAATAAACGGTGATGAGCTTTGTGTTTACAATATTGCCAAAACATTGAATGTTAAATGTTAAATGTTAAAGTCATTACGGATTCCTATTGTTTGCGGGAAATGCGTGATTTAAAATTACTTAAATATCTTAAATATAGGGGTTGATTACTATTTAAGATTTGCTCTATCTTTATTGATTTAATTTATATTAGAATATACTTTTAAAGGCTTGATAATCAACATAAATATTATTCAAAAATTATGTTGTTATTTGCCAAAAATATCATAATTTATTGTTTTTACTGATTATATCTGCGAGCAGCAATTCTCTCTGCTTACCAAAAAAAATAGAATGATAATGATAATTTTTAGCTTATTGGTTTACATTTTTGAAGTAAAATCTTTATAAAAAAAACTGTCATAAGCTATATAATAATTTTGGAATTAAGGTAAAAACCTAAATTAAAAAACAAGCAAAAATTTTATTCACATTATTTAAATTCTCAGTAATATTTCTATGGTTCTCAATAATAATTCTTTTCAAGATGTTACCAATAATGTAGGCATTGATTGGTCTAGGCAAAGAGGCGACGAAGCCTTTAGCGTTTCTTTTACAGATTATAATAACGACGGTTTACCAGATATTTGGATTGATGGGCACGGTTATAATGGCCCTGCTGCGTTATTTGATCGTAAATTTCCTGCTCTTTATATTAATAGTGGCGACGGTACTTTTACTAATCTGTTTGAATCAGATCCTCGTCAAGGAACTGGTGGTGATACTCACGCTGCTATTTTAATTGACTATGATAATGACGGCGATGCCGATACTTTTGTCGCTTCAGGTGGCGAGTTAGGTATTACAAGCTCAGGTCAAGCTAATGTTCTTTTCAATAATAGAAATAGTCAACTTGGTATTATTACTGATGAGGCTGCTAATACTAACACTGAATATGCTATTGGTAGAAGTCGTGCTACAGCTTGGTTTGATTTTAATCAAGATGGCTTATTAGATTTTGTTAATTTGCTTGCCACCAGAGATGATGGACAAGGGCCAAATGCCTATTTTGAACAACAAGCTGACGGAACTTTTGTTGACAGAACTAATGCAGTTGGGTTTGATGTCCCCTTTCCTTCTCGCTACGCTCAATTGGCTGATCTAACTGGTGATGGCAATTTGGAATTAATTGTTCACGGAACATTTAATTTTCCTGCTAGAGTTTACGACTTATCTAATGGCAATAACTTTGTTGACATTACTAACAATTTAAATTTTCCCTTAACTTCTGATCTGCCAGCAGATATCAATCAAGACTTCCAAGAACACGAATCTGCTAGAGACAGTATTATTGCCGACTTTGATGGCGATGGTGACCAAGATATTTTTGTGGTCCGTTCTTTAGTAAAAACAATTGTTAACCCCAGTGTTTTCCAAGGTACTAATCAAAATGTGGTTGCTGCGGATTTAATTTTACGAAATCCAGGTAGTGAAATCGGGTATAGTTTTCAAACTGCGGCTGGTGCTGATCTTGCGATCGACTTTTTCGACCTCAATGGTTTAGCAGCCGATATTAATCCCAATACCGAAATCTTTATTGGTGCTAGTGGACGTGCACCTACAGCAGCAGAATTAGAGGCTTTTGTTAATATCAGCTCAGCTTTTACCGAACCTGCTAGTTCTAACGACCGTTCTAACACGCCAGAAGTTGACCCGGTTGCAGCACTATTACTCAACAATAGCAGTGCCGGAGTCAATGGATTACCTGCTAATCGCTCTGCTAGAGGCGTTTATATCGGTTTAGTAGGGGGAACTTGGCAAATTAGATTAAATTCTCCTAGTTTTGAAAGTATTCGTTCGGCTGTCGAATCTACAGCAACCATTACTAACCTTAATCCCATTGGCTTTTCCAGCGTAGATCCTGCCAGTAATGCTTTAACAGACCAGTTATTTTTGAACAACGGCAATGGGAACTTTTCTCTTGCCACCAATGCAGGTCTAAATATACCTACTTTGGCGCAAAATACTGTCGCTGGTGACTTTGACAATGATAAAGATATAGATATCTATGTAGTCAATTCCTATCCTACTTTTGATCAACCAAATATTTTGTATGAGAATGATGGGAATGGAAACTTCACTCCCGTTGCCCAAGCAGGTGGAGCAGCAGGAACTTCCTTAGCTTTTGGTTGGTTAGATTTTGAGGTAGGAGCTCGTGCGACTGTTGCCGATTATGATCAAGATGGGACTTTAGATATTTTCCTTGGTTCAACTGTCGGTCGTTCTCCCCGTAAAACTTATTTAGCTACACCTTCTCAACTATTTAAAGGTCAAGCTAATGGTAATAATTGGATTGAAATCGATCTTCAAGGTATTGCTTCTAACCGTGATGCTATAGGCGCAAGAGTTGAATTAACTTCTGGAGGTGTTACTCAAGTTAGAGAACAAAATGGGGGAACTCATCACTTTGCGCAAAACTCTCAAATTCTTCATTTTGGTTTAGGACAAGATAATATTATTAACCGTATCGAAATTTCTTGGCCTTCTGGCAGAACTCAAGTTTTAACTAATGTTTCTGTTAACCAAGTCTTAGATGTTGTCGAGCCTTTTCCTTCTGCAATTATAGGCGATGAAGGAAATAATACCTTAAATGGTACTGGTAATTCGGATCGGATTAATGGTTTAGCTGGCAATGACAGCATTAATGGTTTTAGTGGCAATGACAGCATTATTGGGGGTGCTGGTGCTGATCTGATTTTCGGTTCGGAAGGAGTTGATACACTCAGAGGTGGGGAAGGTGGAGATACCCTCAAAGGTGGAGATGAAAACGATTTAGTTTTTGGTGGTACAGGTGCTGATCTCCTCGAAGGAAATGACGGAGATGATAGTCTCTACGGTAATTCGGGCAATGATTTCTTAGTTGGGGGTGCTGGGTTCGATTATCTTCTTGGTAATGAAGGTCAAGATACAGTTAATGGGAATGCTGGAGATGACTTTATCAATGGTGGGCTAGGGAATGATCTTTTGATAGGAGACAATGGTCAGGATACTATCAGAGGTGGTGCTGATACTGATGAAATTTTCGGCGGGAACGGCAACGATCATATCTTAGGGAATAAAGGTGGCGATATTCTCAATGGAGATTCAGGAAATGACACGATCTTTGGAGGGGAAGGTCTAGATATTCTTCGAGGGCAAGTAGGAAACGATTCTCTTTCTGGAGGAACAGAAAACGATACTCTCTTTGGCGGAGAAGGTCTAGATACTCTTTATGGAAATGAAAATGATGACTTCCTTTTTGGGGAAGGTGGTATTGACGAGCTCTATGGAGGTATTGGTAACGATACTCTTCAAGGTGGTAATGGCAATGATCAAATCTTCGGTGGACAAGGAGATGATCGCATTATCGAAACTGGAGATCTCAACTTTACACTGACCAATAGTCAACTAATTGCTAGAGGTACTGATACTTTTAACAGTATTGAATCTGCCGAACTCAAAGGTGGGGGTAGTATCAATATTCTTGATGCGACTGCTGTTACTCAATTAAAAGTGATTTTAGATGGTGGTGGGAGCAATGATACTCTTTTCGGTGGTGCAAATGACGATGAACTCATCGGAGGGGTTGGCTCAGATCAACTTACTGGAAACGATGGTAGTGATTTATTTCTATATCTGGCGTTAAATCATCGCAATGATGTGATTACTGATTTTGTGCCGGGGGAAGATAGCATAGTTGTTTCAGCCTCAGCCTTTGGTGGTGATTTGTCAGTAGGAACTCTAGAGCCGAATCAATTTGTCTTGGGCAATGTTGCTTTAGATCAGAGCGATCGCTTTCTTTATAATGTGAATAATAATCAGTTACTTTTTGATGCTGATGGGAGTGGATCTACCAATCCCATCCTTGTTGCTAGCTTAAGTAATAGTGCGATTATTAGTCATGAAGATATTGAAATTATTGCCTGATAACCTAAGTGAATAAACCGTACCCAAGTAGAAAACTAGAGCTTTGATACTTTAGATTTAAAATTGTTTTCCCTTGAATGAGATCGATTATCATTATCTAAACTAGCTGAGGACTTCAAGCAATGTTTGGTTTAGGTACGAAGGGTAAAGTCTTATTTCAGAAACAATGGCAGGGTGATCTCTCAGAATACGTTACCGTAGTAGCTTGGTCTGACCATGGTTTATTAGCTGCTAGTTCGGCCGCGGGGGAGGTTGTTGTATGGCAAGATGGCAGCCTGGTTAGTTTATTCCCTGCAGGTTTAGTATCGATTGACTGTTTAGCTTTTTCTGCTGATAGTAGGTTTTTAGCTGCTGGGGGGCAGGATGGCAAGGTTAGAGTTTGGTCGATTCTCTCTGGCTCTGGTCAAAAAGAGGTGAAATTAATCGCTACTTTAGATAATGCGCCCTCATGGATCGATAAACTAGCTTGGAGCCCTACTTGTAACTACTTAGCTTTTGGTGTGGGGCGTAACGTGCAAATCTGGAATGCGGATAGTCAAACAGTTATAACGACTCTGCCCTTTGAGGACTCTTCTGTTTTAGATTTAGCTTGGCGACCAAATGGGGACAGTATTGCGATCGCGGGTAATGGGAAAGTAAAAATATGGTCTACTCAAAATTGGGATGATAAACCACATATTATTGATCTACCCTCAGCTAGTATTGTCACAGTTTGGTCTAAGGACAGTAAATACATTGCCTCTGGTAATTTAGACAATACCATCACGGTTTTAGAATACGGCAGTCCCCATCCTTGGGTAATGCGGGGACCAAGTAAGATTTCTAATCTAACTTGGTCGCAAAGATTATCAAACAATACTCCTTTGCTAGCAGCATCGAGCATCGAAGACATTGCTGTTTGGAAAAAAGACCCTAAAGACAAAGATTATTGGAATGCCCGAGTTTTAGATTTACACGATCGCAAAATTCAAGCTTTAGAGTTTCATCCCCACAGCACATTACTTGCTTCTGCTGCGGATGACGGTTGGTTGTGTTTGTGGACACAAGCCAAAAAAGTAGGTCAAATATTAGAGGGTACTAGGAATGGTTTTTCTTGTTTAGCTTGGAGTCATGATGGCAAACGGTTGGCTGCTGGCGGCCAGGATGGAGAGTTGATTATTTGGGCTGAATCTAAATGGGACAAAGGTTTTGTTTAATTAGCGATCCAAGCTAAAGCCAAATTGAAATATAATGAGAATGATTATTATTCTACAGAAACTAATAATATAAAATTAGCCTCAAGTTACTAGCCATTGTTCCTTTAGTTATTACCGAAGCAAAAAGTTAACGCTGTTTAGAAAATATTATTATGAAGGCTCAATACAATCGTTC
>JBCCYD010000218.1:0-9861 GCA_039190385.1 Cyanobacteria bacterium P01_F01_bin.143
TCCTATTTTACTTCATTTAAATCAATGAAGTAAAATAGGACAATTCTTATATGAGCCATAAACATTAATTATAGAAAAGTAGTTTGAATTGCCGATAATTCCGCTTCTCAGTACTTCAAACCACGAGAGAATAAAGATTTTAGCGATCAGTAGCTTACGTTTCTCTTCTTATTGAGAATTACCTTGGCTATTGATAATAATCTCCCATTGTTGACACAATCTAATAAGATTTGTTTATTGACCCGATCGCCCCTAAAGAATTTGAACTGACGTTTTTAAGAATTTCCTGAGCTATTGCGATCGCAATATCCAAACGCTATCGCGGTTAGAAATGCGATCGTTTGTAACAAAAAGATGGGGATTCTGTGTACATGATCTTTTTTGAAGAAATGTAACCTAAAATTAATAAAGATCTTCAAAAGTTAAGTAATCTCACTTATGTACGCTCGTTTTAATGCCACAGAATTAGTAAAAATACTAGCACCATCCGCTAAAGTTCCGATCCAACATTATCTACGCCAGCCTCATCGATTAGTTAGCGCGATCACAAATCCTGAGCTAATGACCCAAGAATCCGAGCATTTATACCAACTGAAAATGCGTCCGATTAACTTCATGGAGATCTATCATTTTCAACCCACAGTAAAACTGAAAGTCAAATCCAATGCCAAAGGAACTGTCTTTCTAAGCTCAGAAGAATGTCATATTGAAGGTATAGATTACATTAATCGTCGTTTTTCTCTGAAGCTAAAGGGAATACTCTATCCCAAAACCATAGGAAACGAAACGATTATTCACGGCCAAGCAGATTTAGAAGTAGGGGTAGATGTTCCACGAGCTTTGATGTTTACACCCAGAGCCTTGGTTGAAATGACGGGAAATAGCTTACTCAAGAGCATTTTGGGTAGAATCAAGCAAAGACTAGTCACCCAATTACTCCAGGATTATCAGGAATGGGCAGAAACAGAAATCAGTACGCAAGAACTTCAAAGATCTCAGCTATCCACAGATTTCGGATTTTGATTAAGATAGAGTCTGACTTTTGCAACTTGCGATCATAATTATCGTCTAATACATTGAAGTTATCTAAGATCTATTAGGATATTTCCTAATGGCTAATTTCTCTTACTCCTGAATTGCTAAATATTATGTTTGCTATTATTTCTTCGATTAACTCGGCTTTGTATCGTAAATTTGTTCCGATTATTTCTGCGACTTTTATTAGTGCAATCGCGGTAGTGCCAGCATCTTTGGTTGCGATCGCGATAAATCCTCAGCATTTAGCAGCCCAAAATACTACTGATGGTGGTTCCATTACAATTCGCTCCGATTCTCAGGAAGCTAATTCGGAAACAGGAGTAATTACAGCCCAAGGTAATGTCCAGATCAACTATCCGAGTCGACAAATTCAAGCTACAGCAACTCAAGCACAATATTATAGTCGAGAGCGTCGTTTAGTTCTCAATGGCAATGTTTATGTAATCCAGCAGGGAAATAGTATGCGCGCCGAGAGCATGACTTATTTAATTGATGAAGGTCGTTTTATTGCTACCCCAAGATCAAATCGTCAGGTAGAATCGACCTACATTGTTACAGAACCAAAGTAATCAGTCATCAGTCATCAGTTATCAGTTATCAGTTATCAGTTCCCAAGGAGACTGCTCTGCGAAACGAAGTTAGTCCTTTAGGGCATATTATTTAGTTGCTTATGAGTTTAATTTTAGATAATATTCATAAATCCTACGGCAAAAAAAACATTGTTAGTCGAGTCAATATCAGAGTTCTGCCAGGAGAAATTGTCGGTTTACTGGGGCCTAATGGTGCGGGAAAAACAACCACTTTCTATATTGCTACTGGTTTAGTCAAGCCTAATCAGGGCAAGATACTATTTAATGATAAAGATATTACCTCTTTCCCACTTCACCAAAGAGCCAGGATGGGAATTGGTTATCTAACTCAACAAGCAAGTATTTTTCGCAATCTTACAGTAAAAGAAAATATTCAATTGGTATTGGAGCAAACAAAAATACCTCGTCCTGTAAGACCAATAAGATTGAATCAACTTTTGCAGGAATTTCGTTTAGAAAAAGCAGAAAATACATTGGGCTATCAGGTTTCTGGAGGAGAAAGAAGACGAACTGAGTTGGCTAGAGCGTTGGCCGTCGGAATGGATGGCCCCAAATTTTTGCTGTTAGATGAACCTTTCGCCGGGGTAGATCCGATCGCAGTGGCCGAAATTCAAGAAATGATTGCTCGCCTACGCGATCGCCAAATTGGCATTTTAATTACCGATCACAATGTCCGAGAAACCCTGGCTATTACCAATCGCTCCTATATCATGCGAGATGGTCAGATTTTAGCTTCGGGAACCTCCGAAGAACTTTATGATAATACTTTAGTTAGACAATATTATTTGGGCGATCGCTTTAGAATTTAGGAAATAGGAAATAGAAAAAATAATGGGTAATTAATTCTGCCTAGGTATTTATTACTTTGTCGATGAAAAAAGCGCATTTCTCTAATGTAGAAATTACGCTCAAATTTTCGCGATCGTATTTATCGTCACATTTTTGCGAGAAGTAAATTTGTAAATTTAAAAGTCATAAGGTTTCAAACGAGAATTGGAACTCTAAACAATAAAAATCAATTGTTGACTGATAACTGTTAACTGTTAACTGAAAAATTTTACCCCAACGAGATTTAATGACCAATACTCATCATCGGCAAGACAGAGCATTGTCGCCTAATTCATCCTCAGAAAAGTTAGATTTAACTTACTTTCAAACAGTGCTGTATGGAATCTTAATTGGTACTGTTGGCGGTCTTGTCGCGACTGTTTATTACTTTGTCTTAGAAAATATGCTAGACATTGTCTGGGAAGAAGGCAAGGAATTTTGGTTACCCCTATTTCCGGCTTGGCTTCCAGCTTGGAACTATACCTGGATTATCGCAACTATTGGCGGACTCTTAGTTGGTTTATGCCTATATTATCTGGGCTTACCTGGAGAAATGGCGAAGGTCATTGACGATGTACATAATCCTGGTCGCCTAGAACCTCGTCAAACTCCTGGGATGATCGTTACGTCTTTAGTTTCAATTACCGCAGGAGGTAGTTTAGGGCCAGAAGCGCCTTTAGTGCAGGTTAATGGTAGTTTCGGCAGTTGGTTAGGCGATCGCTTAAATCTTTCCATCAAGTCAATTCGCATCCTGACTTTTTGCGGCATGAGTGCGGCCTTAGGAGCCTTCTTTGGTGCTCCTATTGGCGGAGCTTTATTCGCTTTAGAAATTCCCCATCGTCGCAGTATTGAATATTATGAAGCGATTATTCCTGCGGTGATTGCCTCGATTTTTAGCTTTGCCATGTTCCGTTTTGGTACAGGATTGGAAGTAGGCGGAATCTATCGTTTTGATCTGTTTGACACTTTACCCCCTTTAACCTATATCAATATGTTGCAGGGTTTAGCTTTAGGTGCAGTTGGTGCGGCAGCGGGGGTTTTGTTTGTAGGGATTTTTCGCTGCATGGGCTGGCTAATTGCCAAAATCGAAGATAATCATATTCTTCTTGCTGTCTTAGGTGGCTTAGGCATTGGCTGGATCGCAGTTTTATTTCCCCAAACTCTATTCTTTAGCGAACAACAAATTCAAACAGAAGTAATTGAAGCTGGAGCAGCTTTAGGCGTTATCACTTTACTCTGTATTACTTTGGCGAAGATGTTTGCCATTAGTTTTACAATTCATGGTGGATTTAGAGGTGGTTTTATTTTTCCGCTCTTCTTTACCGGGGCTAACTTGGGCTTGGCGATTTCTTTAGCACGTCCAGATATTCATCCTACGATCGCGATGATATGTTGTATGGCAGCGATTAATGTGGCAATAACCAAAACGCCTATTAGTACTTCGATTATTTTAGGCGTCTTAACAGATACATCGATTTTACCGATAGTTGCGATCGCGAGTTTCACCAGTCTTTTATTGACGAACAATGTTTCTTTATTAAAAACTCAACGTTCTCGGACTATTACCAAGACAACTACTGAAATTACCAAAGAAAAAGAACCAGTATCCGATCTTGAATTAGCTCCAGTTCTTAATTAGAGTGATCTTGCTAATTCAGCCTCAACTTGATATTTTCGGCTAACTTGAATATTGGCATCAAACCAATTGGAGACAGCTAGCTTACTTTCGGCTAACAATAGTTTAGCTACCGCTAATTCTTGATGCTGTTGCAGGGGCAAAATATTTGCGGTGGGATATTCTAACCATTCTCTTGCCTCTGCCAAAGCCGATTCAAAAGAACTAAAATTCAGAAATTGACCAGATACTTCTCTACTATTATTAATTACACGGAATTGCCATTTTTCAGTTAAATCGTAGAAAACAACCAAGATTTGTCGGCCAATTTGTTTCAGGTAAGTAATTTTTAATGACATTGGTTTCATATCCGTTTCAAGTTTTAGATTGCAAAATATAGTAAATTTACGAAGATTCTGTATCATCATATCGGTGATATTTGCCAAGTAGATAAAATTTCGCTAAAGAAACTTCACATTTTTGCCAAAAGATTGTGAAGCTTCGTAGATTCAAGCAAAATAAAAAAATTTCTATCGTCTCAAGAGGGATCTAATATCAATTTACTTTGAAAAATCTACAGATGTTTTTCCGTTCAAGGTCTTGTAAATTCCTAAAAACTCACTTCACAAGTTAAATCTCCTGCTTCCTGGGAAAAACGCAAGTTTTCTTTGTAATCTACTGGACAGTCGATAACCGCCGGAACATCTTGATCTAAGGCCTCTTTAAGAGTGGGCACTAAATCTACGGCTGACTCTACACGATAGCCTTTTAATCCCATGCTTTCAGCTAATTTCACAAAATCAGGATTGGTAAAATCGACGAAAGAGGAATGACCAAATTGATTAAGTTGTTTCCATTCAATTAAGCCATAACAGTTATCGGTAAAAATCAAAGTCACAAAGGGTGTTTTAATCCGTAGTGCAGTTTCCAATTCTTGGACATTCATCATAAAGCCACCATCACCAGTAACGGCCACAATCTTTTTATCTGGATGAACGAGTTTTGCCGCGATCGCGCCAGGAATAGCAATACCCATAGCCGCAAACCCATTGGAAATCAAACAGGTATTAGGACGATCGCAATGATAATGCCGAGCCATCCACATCTTATGAGCGCCCACATCAGAAATCACAATATCTTCTGGGTTCATTACTTGGCGCAGATCGTAGATAATCTTTTGCGGTTTAATAGGAAAACCCTCGTCATTCGTATATTTTTCATAATCTTTCCGCAGTTGACTCCGTAAGCGGGAAATATTACCCGCCGTTTTGCCTTCACGATCGCATTTTTTCATAATATCGAGCAAAGAATCGGAGATATCTCCCACTACTTCTACCAGCGGAATATAGCTGCTATCGATTTCTGCTGGGGTTACTCCAATATGAATAATTGGGGTTGTTCCTTGAGGGTTCCATTTTTTCGGTGAATATTCAATTAAGTCATAGCCGATCGCAATGACCAAATCAGCTTCATCAAAGGCACAACTAATAAAATCTCGCTGTTGCAAACCGACTGACCAGAGACATAAAGGATGGGTGTAGGGGATCACGCCTTTGCCCATAAAAGTATTGGCCACAGGAATATTTAGCTGGGTGACAAATTCGGTTACGGCTTCATGGGCATTAGCTCTAATTGCTCCATTACCGACGAGAATCAGGGGATTATCTGCTTTCGCGATCGCTGAAGCTGCTGCATTAATACTCCGATAGGAAGCATAGGTTTTTTCGCGATCGTCTTTTTTCAGAGGATGACTATGACCCACAGGCATGGCAGCAATATTTTCTGGTAAATCAATATGAACTGCCCCAGGTTTTTCCGCTTGGGCTATTTTAAAAGCTTTACGAATAATTTCAGAAGTATTTTGGGGACGAACTATCTGGGTATTCCATTTGGTGACAGGCTCGAACATCGCCACCAGATCGAGGTACTGATGAGATTCGATATGCATGCGATCGGTTCCTACCTGACCCGTGATTGCTACTAATGGCGCACCATCAAGATTGGCATCGGCAACTCCTGTCATGAGATTAGTTGCCCCAGGGCCCAAGGTAGAGAGGCAAACTCCAGCTTTTCCTGTCAATCTACCGTAAACATCTGCCATAAAAGCGGCACCCTGCTCATGGCGAGTGGTGATAAATTGAATTGGAGAGTTCCGCAATGCTTCGAGGATATGCAGATTTTCTTCTCCTGGTAAGCCGAATATATATTCGACACCTTCGTTTTCGAGACATTTGACTAATAATTCTGCTGTGTTGAGTTCGCCCACGATCTTCACCTTTCAAGCTGCAACTAACAATCTTATTGTACTTGGGAAAAATGGCAATCTCTTATCTAAATTTAGTGACGTGAAAGGTAGTTGTGATTATTATCTATTTTCCACTGCATGGGCTAATTCGATGGCAACGCGATCGCAGTAAGGACGAATCCACCACCACATCACCGGGGATAACCAACCTTTCAGCGTCACAGAATAGGAAATATAAGTACCACAAAGCGTAGATTCTACCTGATAAGTAATACGTTGCTCCATTCCAGGAATTGCCAACACACGAATACTCAATAATTCTTGAGGGCGAACATTCTCGACAAACATCCGAATCGGAATCGGGATCACTTCTGTCACCACCTTATAAAATAAGCCTGGTTTGGCAATCAAACCTCTTGGTAAATCTGTACTAGAGAATAAAGGATGCCAAGAGACATCGGCAATATTAATCAATCTTTGCCATAAAATGTCTAGCGGAGCTTTACTTACAATACGATAAGTCTTGCAAACTAGAAATTTGTAGGAGCGTTTACCTTTTCTTGTCCAGAATTTAAACGAGAAATTACGAATCACCTGACTCTCCTCACCAAATCAATCCAGGGCATGTCGTCAATTAGAAAAAAAGTCATTTTTTACCTATTTTGCAACCTACTTTGTCGAAAAATAACCTCCGTAGCGCTGCTATGCAGGCCATTTTTCTCCTCGTATCTCGCTAAAATAGCTTGAAAAATGATCTATCCCTCCAATTGATGACATGCCCTAATTTCCTACTGTAACCAATATCTAGTGATTGATCCCGAAATTTAGAGTAGTTTTTCGTTAAGAAATTTTGCTAATTGCTACGCAGACCCCGATATTCTGCTTCAGTAGTAGTTTGGACATACCCAATTCGGGATAGTCTGGATTAGAAATTTTATTTGATTTATTACCAATACTATGACCGCTATAAATACTGATAATGCTGAATTTTTTGCGCCTCCTGCTGATTCGAAAGAAAGAGTTAGTAAGTTTATGAAACATGTACAAGATGAAATTTGTGCTGGTTTAGAAGAATTGGATGGGGAGGGAAAATTTCGAGAAGATAGTTGGGAAAGACCCGAAGGCGGCGGCGGGCGATCGCGGATCATGACCGAAGGAGCATTATTGGAACAAGGCGGAGTCAATTTCTCTGAAGTTTGGGGCAGTCAACTTCCTCCTTCAATTCTTAAACAACGCCCTGAAGCGAAGGGACATGGTTTCTATGCTACAGGAACCTCAATGGTACTTCATCCTCGTAGTCCCTATATCCCTACAGTACATCTTAATTATCGCTATTTTGAGGCTGGCCCTGTTTGGTGGTTTGGTGGCGGTGCAGATTTAACGCCCTATTATGGTTTTGGTGAAGATGCCAGCCATTTTCATAATAGTTTAAAGGCAACTTGTGATAAGCATAATGAAGAATATTATCCTGTTTTCAAGCGTTGGTGTGATGAATATTTTTATCTCAAACATCGTCAAGAAACTAGAGGGGTTGGCGGCTTATTTTTCGATTACCAAGATGGTAGAGGCAGTCTCTATCGCGGGCCAAATCCCCAGGGAAAAGCAGCTGCCTATAGTAATGATTTACCCGAAATAAAACCTCGAAGTTGGGAAGATTTGTTTAGTTTCGTGCAAGATTGTGGTGGTACTTTCTTGCCAGCCTATGTCCCGATCGCAGAAAAAAGACGGAATATTGAATATGGCGATCGCGAACGTAATTTCCAACTTTATCGACGCGGACGTTATGTAGAGTTCAACCTAGTTTATGACCGAGGAACTATTTTTGGACTGCAAACTAATGGTCGCACCGAATCGATTTTAATGTCTTTGCCACCCTTAGTTCGTTGGGAATATAGTTATGTTCCCGAGTCAAATACTCCAGAAGCAGAACTTTATGAAACGTTTCTTACTCCTCAAGATTGGGTTAATTGGAAAAATTGATAATTGATAATTGATAATTAAAAATTGATAATTACTAATTGCCAATCGGTGGTTGATTGTTTCCTAATAAAAAAACAATCAACTCTCCCTGCTCCCTTTGCTCCCTGCTCCCCATTCCGATGCTAGGAAAATCATCTAAGGAGAGAAATAGACTACTGCGGTGGCTCGACGATTAGATTGTGACCATAATCATCTTTTCCTTTGACCAATAAACAAGGTGGAAGATCTTCTTTCCAGCGAATTGGAGGCTCAAAATT
Organism: Cyanobacteria bacterium P01_F01_bin.143; assembly: GCA_039190385.1. Taxonomy (GTDB): domain Bacteria; phylum Cyanobacteriota; class Cyanobacteriia; order Cyanobacteriales; family Xenococcaceae; genus Xenococcus. Next base: position 8,554 of record JBCCYD010000218.1, read on the forward strand.
AATTGGCATCTGAACTTTTTCACTAGGTGGAGAATATTGAGAAATCATCACTGTGCGATCCAATGAGGTAAAGATTCTTGGAACATGCCACAAACGTCCAGCAAAAATGAAAAATTCACCTGGTTTTAACTTTATAGAAAGTAGTTCACATTTGGGATCTAGTTTTTGGGCTGCTTCTAACATTGCCTTGTCATCAGTAGTTTCTAGCCCCTCATTGCGTTCCAATTCTTGAGGATAGGTATAGTTTGGCAGAGCATGAGTTCTCGTAATGATATCCATAGGTGTTTTCTCGGAAACATTTTTTAGCCCCAACCAAACGGTTACTCCTTCCCATTCGATATGCTCAACATCTCCATGCCAAGGATAATCAACGTCGGATGTTTTGGTAAGAATTTGGGCACTCCACTGTAGAATATTTTCTCCCAAGATTGAAGAGATTTTATCCAAGATAATCGGGTCATTAGATAATTTATACATTGCGGGAATAGTTGCATGTAAACCTTTGCCCCATTTGGCTTTGCCCCATAAAAGACCAGGTATTTTCTGTTCGGGAATTCTGGCGATTCTGGCGATTTTTGCGAGGATGCGTTTCCAAAAGAAATTTTTAGAGGTAGTCTTCTGAAGTTCTTGGGTTATCGATTCTGCTTCGTGAGGTTCCATGAATTTAAATGGCCCAATAAATCCTTGTTCCCGGAATTTTTGCAGTTCTTCTTCACTAAGGCTATTGCTAATAATCTTTTCCTTATTGAGAGAATTATTGATAATCATTGGATTTACACAGCTTTTACTAAAACTTTTATTTATTTGTATGGTTTAATACTACACAATTTTATCAGTAATTAACTTAAATCGTATTTTATAGGTTTATTCTCTTGATGACGAAAATTTAGCAACTAATTTTTTTAGTAAAGCAAATACTTATTGTGAGAATCAAATGAGTTCACTTAAGTACATCAAAGTTAATACTTTCCTTGAAAAAATACCAAGAAATGTATCATAATACCCCAGTGTTAAAGGTTGTATTTTATCTTGAGGTCACATGATTTTTAGGTTAATAATTTTGGTACCATTGACAACCTCCTTTATGGTTGCCATGAATGGCCAAAAAAAGTTACATGCACAAGAAAATTCTTTGCAAGCAGTAAACTCTATAATGGTTATTATTGACAACTCTGGTAGTTTGGGATGTCCATATAAAAGCATAGACTGTCCTTCTGATACAAAACCAAGCTATAAAGTTGCTGAAAAGTGGGTAGATGACGCCAGAAATATTATTAAAACTGATTATATAAATAATAAAAATTTGAA